>NZ_JBPYDC010000754.1:0-852 GCF_051847575.1 Psychrobacter sp. 1U2 | reverse complement strand
ACTGCACTGCTACCATCACCTGATGCTTCATTAAAAGCCCCCATCGCACTGCTATATTCACTCGATGCGGTATTGTTAGAACCCACCGCACTGCTTAACAAGCCCACTGCTGTATTGCTAAAACCCACCGCACTGCTATGTTCCTCCAACGCCTGATTTTTATTACCTATAGCACTGCTGTCCCTACTCGATGTGATATTGTTATAACCCACCGCACTGCTGTATCTACTCCGTGCGGTATTGCTATTACCCACTGCACTACTGTTTGTAAATAATGCTTCATTACCGAAACCTACCGCACTGCTACTATTGCCCGATGCAGTATTACCGTTACCTACGGCACTACTCAAGGGACCGCTTGCAGTATTATTATGACCTACTGCACTGCTATCAGTACCTTCTGCTTTATTATTAGCCCCTACCGCACTGCTGTTTTCACCCGATGCATCATTGATATAACCTACGGCACTGCTGTTTTCACCTGAAGCAGTATTCTCATTACCCAATGCACTGCTATAATACCCTGATGTAGCATTGCCACGACCCAGCGCATTGCTCCAACCACCCTCTGCGACATTACCATTACCTATTGCGATGCTATATTCTTCTAATGCTGCATTGCCATTGCCTATCGCACTAGTTCCCCAAGTCTGCGCGTTATTGTTACTACCCACAGCACTGCTTTGATGACCGAATGCCTTGTTATTATAACCTAGAGCATTGCTGCCATCGTGCATTGCTTGATTTTTACTACCGACCGCACTACTAAATATACCCCCTGCCATATTATCAAAACCGACTTCTGTACTGAATGAAGGCATTGGATTTTCATCAAGGTCTACATCACTACTG
>NZ_JBPYDC010000753.1:0-854 GCF_051847575.1 Psychrobacter sp. 1U2 | reverse complement strand
GGTTGATGGTGATCGGCAGTCTGATGATGTAGAGCAGCTACTGAACGGAATTGCCGGTACGCAAGTTGATGTAACTGTGTCTAAAGCCGGTCGCCGCAAGCGTGTCATTACTTTGCAGCGCAATAATACTCACCAACAAGATATTGAGACGCGGCTTGTTAATGGTATTGCTGTTATCAAACTTCCCGCTTTTCAAAATAATACACGTGAAAAGATTTTACAAAGTCTAACCAGTCTTGATGCACCCATTACCGGAATACTGCTTGATGTGCGTGACAATCCAGGTGGCGTACTGACATCGGCTGTGAAAGTAGCCAGTCTATTTATGAACGACACTGACGTGGTGCAGGTAAAGAGTAGACAAAGTGAGCTACGTACTTTATCTACCCAAGATACAGCCTTACTTAAATCTTTACCTGTAGTGATTTTACAAAATCGTTATTCTGCTTCGGCAGCAGAAGTGCTGGCAAGTAGTCTACAGACACAGAAACGTGCAACTATCGTCGGTGAAGTCAGCTATGGTAAAGGGTCTGTACAGTCAGTCATACCGCTTAATAACGAACAAGCCGTCAAGTTGACTGTGGCTCATTATTTAACAGCAGCAGGCAAAAAGATAGATAAAATAGGTGTACAACCTGATATAGCACTATCTGGTAATGAGCGCACATGGGAGCAACAAGCTATCGATGTGTTGCGACCGCAAGTACACTCTTCAGGACTTCATTTTGTAAAAAAAGACAACACCTATAGCATGACTGATACTGAAAAAGGGGATTTATAAAAAGTGCTAAAAATAGTATCAGTGAGTTTTATTTGTTAATAAGGCTAGGGCGTTTATACTCATTCCATAACAC
>NZ_JBPYDC010000752.1:0-856 GCF_051847575.1 Psychrobacter sp. 1U2 | reverse complement strand
ATCACCAAACCAAAGGCAAAGACAAAAGAGATGATATTAAACCCAAGCTTGATCGGGGTTGAGTGATCAGAGTCCAAATCAGGCAATAGCCCGCCGATGGTGCCGAGCGCCACACACATCAAAAAACCTGAGTCGCCAACCAATCCAGCTTTATAGACTGCCAAACTCAGCGTGCCACTGACCATAAATGCAACATTTAAGTGGGTGTTAAAATTTGCCATAAAAACTCATTAATAAATAGCGCGCGAAAACATCGTTTCGAGCTGCTTGTCTAGCCGTAAAAAAGCGCACCATGATACCATAGAGCCGCCAGCCGCCTAATAGAGATCGTCAATATGACCGCTAGTAATTTGCCACATCTGCATCGTGCTGATGCTCTTTTTGACCAACCTTTGGTAAATGGTTCGTCTGCCCATGAGTCCGTTATATTTACCAGTAAGCTTGATGACAGCTTTGCTCAGATTGACTGGCAAGCCCCGTGGCTTAGTCATTTAAGTCAATTGAACGACATTAGTAAAAGTATAAATGAGCTAAGTCATTCACCTCAGCAGGCAGAGGTTTCGATAATCAATGACAAGTCTATAGATATTGTCGCAGGTATACTTAACACTGCCTCAAAGAAGCAAAGCGAAACTGCGCAAAGGCCATTACCGACCACTAAACCCATTAAAAATCAGCGAGCGCATACTTTGAGTTTTGTCTCACAGGATGCGCTACCAGAAGGCGAGGCTTACGAGAGTTTTATCGCCATGACTGGCAATATTCCGACGCGTGATAACTTACATGACTTATTTAACGGTAGTATTTGGCTGACCTTTCCCAAGACCAAAGCCCTGCTAAACCACTATCATATGCT
>NZ_JBPYDC010000751.1:0-856 GCF_051847575.1 Psychrobacter sp. 1U2 | reverse complement strand
AGACAAAGTCGGCAAATTATCTATCGTGCGTCGCTGTCGCATATGGAGGCGGTCGTGCAGTTTTTGTTGCAAGACTGCTGTGCAGGACATCCAGAGCTGTGTGCCTCGCTGATGGATAGTTTGGGTGGATGTGAGATTGTCAAACCTAATAATCAAGACAGTTTTTAGGGCAAACGCTAAGTCGATAGCTAATTCAATAGACATATTCTTAATAACTCTAGTCGATTTCAAATAAAACAAATACATTATATTTCAACGTGGAACTGGTATAAATTTTTCTTGCGTGCTGTGCCTGCGCTGCTCGATGCTGCGTAAAATTCATCCCAGTTCCACTGTATCGTTTTTATACTGAACTCACTATAGCCTGATAGTTTACTGTTAAAGAACGCTTGAAAACAGTGCTATTTATAGCAATAAATAGTGTAGCGATTACCAAATCCATATTTTAAAAGATGTTACTTATTAACGAGATTGTTTATGTTTACTGATACCCATTGCCATCTAAACCGGTTAGATTTAACGAAGTATGATGGTCGATTGTCCGGCGCGATAGCTGCTATGAAAGAAGCCAATGTCACCCGTGCGATGGCGATTATGTGTGATTTTGCTGAATATGATGAGATTGCCAATATTGTCAGCACTTACGGTGATGAGACGTTAAATCTAGGCATGAGTGTGGGTATCCATCCTTG
Source organism: Psychrobacter sp. 1U2 (assembly GCF_051847575.1). Classification (NCBI taxonomy): domain Bacteria; kingdom Pseudomonadati; phylum Pseudomonadota; class Gammaproteobacteria; order Moraxellales; family Moraxellaceae; genus Psychrobacter; species Psychrobacter sp. 1U2. Next base: position 164 of record NZ_JBPYDC010000751.1, on the reverse strand, counting down.
TGAAGATATTGGCATATTGCAATCAGCGACGGTTGAGCGTTTGATAGAGACCGCTGACGCTAAGCATGTCTGGGCAATAGGTGAGACGGGACTGGATTACTACTGGTCAACAGAAAATAAAAAAGAGCAACAAGCCAGCCTTGCCCGTCATATACATGCCAGTC
>NZ_JBPYDC010000750.1:0-856 GCF_051847575.1 Psychrobacter sp. 1U2 | reverse complement strand
TATAAGCATAATCTTGGGTAGCTCTTTTTTTGGATGTTTTAAACGTCACTCATGTTAGCGTTTCTGAGTGACATCCAAATCACTTGAGTAGGCAAATAAAGCAGGCGCACCGCCCGTATGCCAAAACAAAACACGATCCGTTTTCTTGATTTGGCCCGTACGAATCATGTCTATGAGACCACCCATCGCACGACCCGTATAAACCGGATCTAACAATATTCCTTCTGTTTGCGCCATCATCTCAATAGCTTCATTTTCGAGTTTGCCAACCACCCCATAACCCTCGCCAACATAATCAGAATTAAGCATCAAATCGGACTCTGAAAACTTATAATCTGCATTGATGAGTTTTGCTGTACTGTTAGCAAGTGCGACAGTATATTGATCAAACGGCACTTTATCGGTTTCGCCCTTATCAATGTTGATGCCTACTATCTGATAGGGCGAGTTAAAAATCTTGTTTCCAAGCATTAAGCCTGCTTGTGTGCCACCAGAGCTGGATGCAAAGACGATATGAGTGAATGTCTCGTTTATACTTTCACGCTGCAACTCTAGCTCTTTAAAAGCTTCTACAAATGCTAGAGCACCGAGCTCGCTTGAGCCACCATAAGGCACCACATAAACGTTTTTATCCGCTTTGGTTAATTGCTCAACGATTTGAGGAATGTCTTCACCTTTGCGGTTGGCTCCTGCCCAATGAATATGACAACCAAATATTTTATCCAATAATAGATTGCCACTGACTTGCTCAGGCTCCTCTCCGCCTAATACTAAATGACATTCAAGACCCAAGCTTGCCGCAGCAGCTGCCGTTTGGCGACAATGATTGGATTGCGCAGCACCCGCCGTAATGATG
>NZ_JBPYDC010000749.1:0-857 GCF_051847575.1 Psychrobacter sp. 1U2 | reverse complement strand
GAAGGAGCGTCTTGCCCGCCAACGACTAACGTAACTGTGGTTTTTTCGGTTGAGTCAATAACGGCTTGTGTAGACTCTACTTTATAGTTGATGGTGACACTTGAGTTCGGAGCCATACCAGTCCATGCTGCTCCGCCATTTTTAGGGACGGCCGTACTGAGATCATAATCACCGTTACCGTCTTTTGTGACAGTGTAGGTAACATTAGCAGTGGCTGGGTTATCGTCAGCGTCGTATACCACTTCTACCGTGTTCGGTATTTGAGTGATTTGGTCATTGGCACCTTCAGTGATGGTAAACTTAATCTCACCGAGTTGATCGCCTTCGGTCTCTCTACCTGTATTTCTGATGACAGCTGAATGTGTGACTTGTGTGGTGTCGTCAGTAGTAGTTGGAATACCTCTGGTAGTAGGTGCTGTTATGCTAACAGCACGCTGGTTTGCGACTAAGGGGGCCGCTGAGTCACTACCAGTAGTTGTGCTAACAGTACCGTTCGTGACTTCGCTATCATCAGCAGCTGGATAGAAGTTGGCAGTGTTTTGCTTGGTGTCAGTGCTATCTGTCGTGTCGTAGATGGTCTGGTTTTCACCAAGATTGAGGGTGACAGAAGCATGATTAATGATGTTTTTTGGGTCAGCAAGTGGTTCGGCTTGATCTTTTTGCACATCGAACGTGATAGTGGCTGTTTCACCTGGCGCTAAATTCAGGAGAGTAACTCTGATACTATCGTTTGAATCACTAGTACCTTTACCTTCATTACCCGGTACGATAGTCGCATTATTACTCACACTTAGATTTGGCTGATCTGCTAAACGTAAGCCTTCTGGTAAGCCATCAAAGACAACAATGTTGTTGGC
>NZ_JBPYDC010000748.1:0-857 GCF_051847575.1 Psychrobacter sp. 1U2 | reverse complement strand
GACTGCTCGCTCGAGGTACTATCTTCTGTACGCTCGCTGGCATTTTGATTATTATTACGGTTGTCTTGGCGAGTGTTTCGACGATTGCCGTTACGATCGTTGCCACGCTTATTATCACGTTCGCGTCCATCTTGCGTATCAGATCGATTATTATCGTTGGTATCATCTGTACTATTATCTGCGCTATCGTTGTCATCGCGCTGATCTTTTCTTTGACGCGATTTAGAAGATTTTGATTTACGTGACTTGCGCTTTCTTCTATCGTCGCTGTGACTCTCTTTTTTGTCATCATCAAGCGCGCTTTGCTTTGACGATTGAGTGACACTTTGAGTATTGTTATCGTCTTGCTGACGTACATTTTGCGGATCATCACTTTGATTTGATGAATGCTGGCTGTTATCTAACGCTGTACGATCCACTTGCCCAAACGAACCTAAGCTTTGCGCCCCAGTATTGACTAATGTCTCAATAGCTTCAGCGGCATCACGACTACTAACACTGTTTGCAGTCTGTGCTTGCGGCGCCTGCGCAAACAGATTAGACAGCCAAGCAACAGCTTTTGGCTGCGTAGTAGAGACCTGCTGATTACTCTGTGTAGTATGACTTGTGGCAGCACGCGCTGAGGAGACTTGCGTACTTACTTGCGTATTGTCAGTATGCTGATGGTTGTCGGTATTTTTTGGTTCGTTATTTGAGCCATTGTTTCGATGGCTATTTTGGCCTACATTCGATGATGACGCGCGTCCGTTACTTTGATTGCTTGCACGATTGTCTGGGCTACTTTTGTTATCAGCTGATTTACGCGGCTGACGAGTAGGCTGCTGCTCAGGACGTTCTTTTTCTGATGTTTGCCAGTC
>NZ_JBPYDC010000747.1:0-857 GCF_051847575.1 Psychrobacter sp. 1U2 | reverse complement strand
AACCACTAAACCCAAAACTCATGAGCTGTTGCAACAGGCGCTTGAGCAAGGCGCTAATCTAATTGGAGGTTGTCCGTATAAAGATGACAATCCAGACCAGCACATCGAGATGATATTTGATTTGGCTGAGCAGTTTGATGTCAATGTCGACTTTCATTTAGATTTTGATTTAGATCCACAAGGTTCAAGCATTCCAAAAGTAGTAGAAGAGACTATTAAGCGTGGCTATCAAGGCCGCGTCTCTATCGGTCACGTTACCAAACTGTCAGCTATGGATAAAATGAAGCGCGGTGAGATGGCAGGATTGCTCAAACAAGCAGACATCACCTTGATTGTACTACCAGCTACTGATATCTATATCAACGGTAGCAACTATGAAGCCCTGATACCTAGAGGCACAGTCAATGCGAATCAATTTGCAGCGTTGGGACTTAATACAACAATCTCTAGCAATAATATTTTGAACGCCTTTACGCCTTATGGTGATGCGTCATTAATTAGAATGGCTAACATGTATGCCAATATTGCACAACTATCTACGGATGATGAGCTTACCGATACCTTTGATATGATTACCAAAAATGCTGCTAAATTATTAGCGGTTAAGAGCGATATCATCGTTGGTGCGCCGGCAACGCTCATCGTATTAGAAGCCAAGAGTGCCGTAGAAGCGATCCGCACCAATGCACAAGCGCTCGCGGGTTTTAAAAATGGCAAGCAGACTTTTTGCAATGAAGCGGCTTATATTTGCTTTGAATAAACATCCTTAAGTCTTTGTACTGATGGAAATACTTAAATCTCTACTATAATGTATCAACGTTAGAATAAAAAAAGCATCATCTAGTCAAAAGTCAGAT
>NZ_JBPYDC010000746.1:0-860 GCF_051847575.1 Psychrobacter sp. 1U2 | reverse complement strand
ACATACAATCACTTGCTGCAGATGCAAGGTCGCTAGACCCTGAGTAAAAATGTTGTGCCAGATAAAACTGACTTGTTCATGCAACTCTGGCACTACTCGCCAATATACTGAATTTTCGTTTTGGTCGGTAGCGGCTAATGGTTGCGTAAAGTGCTGATACTCTGACGGAATAAGTCGTCGTTGTCGCTGATCATATTGTCCTTTACGTGCCTTAGTGAGCGCTTTTTGACTAACATCTGAGCCCAATAACACATAATTTGAGGTGTTTTTTGCAGCTAGACTCATCGCCAACGACCACACTTCTTGGCCTGTAGCACAGCCGACGCTCCATATACGAAAGAGCCTTGTACTACTACCGTTACTACTACTAATGCTATCGTTAGCATAGTCTTCAATAATATTTTGTGATAGCCGAGCACTGTACTGACTTGCCAGCGATGTTATAAACGCTATTGAAGGTTCGTGCCGAAAAAAACGACTTTCAGGAATAAGTACGGTATCAAGTAACTGCTGGTTCAGTTTGTTATCTTTTTTTATAGCTTCCCAAAGCTCTGCTACAGACATTTCATTTTCTGTGGCAGTGGTTTCAATCGCATTCAACAACCACTGAGACTGCTCACTTGGCAAGACAAAACCAATTTCTTGTTCTATATAGCGTTGCCACTGAACAACTGCAATTGGCCTGTCTTTTAAGCGAAAAAGGGTCGGCTCATTTATTTTTAGATGGTTGCGTCTCAAATGATTGAGCTTAAACTTACTGGATCTTAAGCCATTTACCTTGTGTATATCCGTACCCACGTTAGATGTATTAAATGACATTTTTTATCAACGCCATAGCGGAAGTATGATCTTGAAAGTCT
>NZ_JBPYDC010000745.1:0-861 GCF_051847575.1 Psychrobacter sp. 1U2 | reverse complement strand
ATTATCAAAGCCTTTGATATGAAATCTCTGATTGGGGTCAATTTGATGGTGTTGTAGCCCGCCATTCCAGTGCGCTAGCACATTAAAAATAGGAAATCCGGTGGTGAGATCTTGATGCACCATATCGGTACACCACACATCAATCGGGCACCCTTCGCGCAGGGTTAACAGCCCCGTGGTGTGATCGAGCTGGCTGTCCATCAGCACCACCGCATTAATCCCCGTGTCTCTGAGACCGCGCGCGGGGTGCGCCGCCTTAAAGTCAAACAACTGCTGACGAATATCAGGGGAGGCATTAAACAAAATCCAATCTGTACCATTTTCAGATATGGCAATCGAGGATTGAGTGCGCGTCTTAGCATTAATCGTACCTTGACGCACACCCTGGCAATTATGGCAATTACAATTCCACTGCGGAAATCCGCCACCTGCCGCTGAGCCCAAAACATGAATATACATAAGTTAATATTTCCAAAAAAACAAAAGCCCTAGTCATCTAGGGCTTTTAACAAATCGAGGTTTGACAAATTTTAACGCGCTTTAAAATACCTAGCGTGCTTCGAAATACATAGTAACTTCAAAACCAATGCGAATGTCTTGAAAAGCAGGTTTGGTCCATTTCATAACGGTACTCCGAGAGTGTTTTATTGGTTAATAGACAAAATTATTAATAGTAATTTTCAATGGTAGTATAATCTGACACTTGATGTCAAATCAGTAGAAACGCTTTCGAAAGATACAGTTACATAACCCGATGATTGCTACAATGAATAACAATTAAGCAATCAGTTTTAGCAATCAACAGACCAGCACAAGCCATGGGATAGATGGGTCATGTTCGGATGGATTAGGAAAACGTTG
>NZ_JBPYDC010000744.1:0-862 GCF_051847575.1 Psychrobacter sp. 1U2 | reverse complement strand
CTTGATTAAAAAAATCTGCAAATTCTTCGACGTGATTTTGATTGAGATCACTACCTGCAAATGATACTTCTTTATAAGCAAGACCTGCATCGGTAGCAGCCGCTTCAATATCAGCACTGGTTGGCTGGCCTGGCTCTTCGCCATCGGGACGATTATTAATAATGGTCTTAAAGCCATTCTCAGCAATCATAGGGATTTGATCAGGGGTGATTTGTCCAGTAATACTAACTTGATGGCTCATAAGAGCTCCTTTTTTAGAATGATTTATTAAATGTAGTTAGTGTCTGTTTAAGACGTTACTTTCTCAGATACGTTATTTCTTAACAGATACGGTTTTTGAGACCCATTGTTTTAAGCTAAATATATATAAACGTTATAACAAACCTTGCATCAACGCACTTTGGTACAGTAGCTTGGCGCGTGCCCCAGTCCCGCAAAACATCAATATAGGTTTGGGTGCGGTACGATAAAAATCAGCAAATTGCTGCACAGTCATCATACTCAAACGCTCATCATCAAAAGGTAGATGATGATAAGTTAGGTTTGCTTGCTCGGTAGCTGTGGCCAAATCACAGCTATTAGGCTGCGTATCAACCTCAGCATCAGGACGTATATTGAGCACTGAGCGATAGCCAAGCTCGGCGATTTTGATACATTGGCTTGGATAAATTTGTCTATAAATGGTTATATCATTGGTCATAACTGTATTCAATTGAGTTTGTTAAAGTAGGGTTATCAAAGAAGATTGTAGCGTATTAAACCAGTAAAGATATGGAAGCTAATAGAGTCTATTTCAACCAATTTGTCTATACAACAAGATAGCATAATACGTACTCTATCATAACGATATTTTGTGACAGAC
>NZ_JBPYDC010000743.1:0-863 GCF_051847575.1 Psychrobacter sp. 1U2 | reverse complement strand
CGCTATGTTCTGCCATACCGTGTACGATTAATAAAGTCGCTTTGATGTCGTCTTTAGGTTCAAAAAACGTATGGTGCAGATAATGGCTGTTGTCAGATGAGGTGATCGGCGTCGATGTACTCATAAAATTCCCTGATAAATCAAATAGGTCAAAAAGGTCACAATAAAGATGACGACAATACCGTCACGTGTTAAGACATAACGGTAAAAATAAGCGTCATTATACTTAAATATTGGCTCAACGTTGATAAATCGTTTTGCCTTCTTTGATGGTTTGAACTACCTCGATATCTTTAATGCTGTCAGGCGCCGCTGTCAACGGATTGGCGTCCAAAATGACCAGATCAGCCAATTTGCCTGGCGTTAAAGTGCCTTTGCTGTCCTCTTCAAAGTACTCATATGCCGCATGTGAAGTGGTGGCTTTTAACGCTTGATAGGGGCTGACGCGCTCATCACGACCGATAATCTGGCCGCTACGCGCGGTGCGATTGACCGCTGACCATACGGCGAATAATGGATCGACTGGAGTCACGGTATCGTCTGAGTGATTGGTAAATTTCAGCCCCATCTTATCAGCGGTCGCAAGTGGACTTAAAAAGTTGGCGCGCGCTTCCCCTAAATTTTTGACATGCACGTCTCCCCAAAAGTAGGCGTGATTGGTAAAAAATGACGGCAGCATGTTATATTTTTTAAAGGCCTCTAGCTGATCCATTCTGGCAAATTGCGCGTGAATGGGTACGGTGCGGCGATCTTTGTCTAGTGCTTGTCCGGTTTGTTTGACCGCATATTCGTGGGCTTTGATGATCATATCAGTCGCCGCATCGCCATTATTATGAATAAATAATTGGTTGTCGCGCGCATAA
>NZ_JBPYDC010000742.1:0-864 GCF_051847575.1 Psychrobacter sp. 1U2 | reverse complement strand
CCCGATCTGGGTTGGTATTGGTAAAATACCCTTGATACTCTAGAACGTTACCTGGCTGCAAGCGCGTATTGGCATCTACAGGCACCAATGTCTCTTGTCCATTCGCATCCACGCTTATAAGAGAAGCTGTAATCTTGGTATCAACGGCTTGCATGTTTGAGTTGCTACCATTAGCATTTGCAACTGTCTTTACAGCAGCAGAGCCATCAAGTGCAGGCTCTGGTGTTGGCAGCATAGCTGACGCTTGGGTTGTGACTACCATCGCACCGATAAGGGTACCGGCGACGACTTGAAATAAGCGATGACCGCTCCAAGCAGTAAAAGGACTGGCTAAATGGTTTATTTTCTTCATGATATTCGTTATTCCTAGTTAATGTATCGGTAAAACAGTACTACTCAAGGTTTCTTTGTGAGACAAAGCTGTAATTTTTTTCGTATTTCTTCCTACATATTTTTCAAACACAGGTTATGTACTCTACATTATGCATTGAAAATACAATTTATGCGCGTCATCGATCATGTGATAGGGCTTAGCATAGCAAAAAGCTTTTATAGGTATACTAACCCCGTGTTTAGGTTGTGTATATAGACAACTGACCAAATTCAAACAGCGATCGTCAAAATAAAAAGATAGCTCATACCGACGTTTTTTGCTATGGTAAATCTTTGATATTCGTAAAATCTTTAATGTCTCTTATCTTTTACCATACCTACTATTATTGCTCCTACTATGACTATTAGCGCCATGCCCCAGATTAAACCTGAATACGTCCATTGGTTCCGTAACTCTGCGCCTTATATCAACACGCATCGCGGCAAGACTTTCGTGATTATGTTTGGTGGTGAGGCAGTCAATCATCCCAA
>NZ_JBPYDC010000741.1:0-864 GCF_051847575.1 Psychrobacter sp. 1U2 | reverse complement strand
ATAAGAATTCTTATTCGAAGATTGATTATGGATTTATTAAAATTATTCAATAAAATCAATTGTTAAATGACTTTTGGGTATTTTTCGAAAAACATAATACGTGGTTGAAATAATTAAAGCAACGATGCTTGTAAGGAAAAAACCAGTGTAAATTGGATTAGTTAAAGTGTACCCCACTATCGTGACCAGTCAAAGGTTATATATTAAAGGATAAACTGGGAACAATTAAGCAGACAAAAAAAGCCCAGTTACAATATATTGTAACTGGGCTTTTTTCTATAACTAATAACTATTAATAAGCTCTATCAGAAATAAGTATTTTACAACTTCCTTATTCTTCCTAACAGCTTATCTAACATTGTCACCCCAAGTAACGATAGGCTTATCTAAACGATGCTTAGTAGCAGCGCTTTTGGCACCCATAGTAGCAGCGATGAAAGTTAAAATAGTGCTGATTAACCAAAATAGACCACTATACAAGGCAGCTTTACGAGCAACGTCTTCAGCTTGTTGTAAGTTTTGATCAACGGTTTGTTGGGCTTGCGCGATATATTGCTCAGTTTGTGTTTTATACTCATTAAATGACTGTACTACTTCTGAACGTACTTCAGTCGCTTGCGCTTCGCTCAATCCTTCTTGCTGTAAGCGGTTGATTAGCTCAGGACCTTTTAATGTCTGCTCAATAGACGCCATGCGTTGTTTTGCATACTCATCAATATTGCGCCATGTGTCGATACTGGTGAAGTCCATATCAGTAACGTCAGTTTTGGTTTCGTTAATCATCTCATCCAATACATTAGTCGTCGCTTGGATTTGTTGATCGTTTAAATCTTGAGTATTCTTGGCTACCATAGCGCTGATATC
>NZ_JBPYDC010000740.1:0-865 GCF_051847575.1 Psychrobacter sp. 1U2 | reverse complement strand
ATCCAGAGGATGAAAACTTGCCTATGCCGCCCAAACGCCCACGTTATTTTAGTAAGCCCAAACGTATCGGCCCAAGCAAAGCTGAGACGAGCCAGAATCCGCGTGCTCGTAGTGCATGGCTACGTATGGCAACGCGTACTGATACAGCTTATCAGCAGACAGATGCATCTTAAACCTTAGGTGAAATCATTGGACGAACCACGTATGGTTGCTAATGTTTATCTAAATGGTGCGCGAATGTGTTAATCGCTACGCCACTGTTAAAAAGCTGTAAATATTGTCTGCTAGGCTCAGCAGTTAACTTTTCGTTTGGTTGTTTTTTGGTCAGTTGGCTGAGATATTTGATTTTATGTTTTATTGATGGTGCTGATAAGTTATTTGTAAATCTAAAACAGTTAGCGCTTTTATACTTCAAGTCCACTTTTTGAGATCGTCATGGCAATATCTGACAAACCTGCAAACCACCACGCCGCTATGTCCAATACGACCGATGTTGGCGAACTATTCGCGCGTCGATTCAATGTCGTCAGTATCTATGTGGTTGTACTGTTGCTATTGGCAGGTGCAATCGTATGGAGCGGTATCAAAACGGCTGAAAATGTTCAGCAATATCATCAGGATTATAGAACCTTGCAAGACATGAAGAAACAAGAGCGTAAGCTACAAGTAGAACACCAGCGTTTGCTTATTGAGCAGCAAACCTTTAGTGCCACACCGCAGATTGCCAGTCGCGCTGTCGCCGAGTTAGGGATGTATTCACCAACGCTAAAGGACAAGCTGATTATTCAGCCAGGCGTCGCTACTGCGTTGGAACCAGTGGTAACTGACTCAGCTGAGAATGGTTCGTACGATATGGGACCACGAG
>NZ_JBPYDC010000739.1:0-865 GCF_051847575.1 Psychrobacter sp. 1U2 | reverse complement strand
TTTTCTAGTGCCAATAATTAGTACTCGTAAATCAAGCCATTCATCTTTAGGAAGCGTAGGGAACACTTTACAATTCTCACTAGCATTTCCGTCTTTTTACAATGGCTATAATAGTGTGCGAAAACCAGACTGTAACTGCTTAAATAGCAAGCTTTAGTGATGGTTCTGCATCTGCGTATAGGTATCTGCAAATATCTCACTACTCCCGCCACTTTGATAAAAAGCAGAAATAACATAGCTCATCAAAATTCTAAACTTACCTTGACTGTACAAGCTACTTACCAAAGGTTCAGCTTGTTTAGCATCCCCCTCTATAAAGCCGTAAGGGGCAATAATCTTTTCAAACTTATCGTAAAACGTCTGAAAAAAACTTGGCGTGTCCTCAAAGTTTTCATCAAAAAAGGTTTCCAAGTTTTTAAGATCTGTCTTTAAAGTTAGAGCTTGATTATCATCTAAGCGATAGTCTTGCTTCATCATGTTAAGAAAACTCATTGTATATCTCCAGTGAAGCTAAAAGTGGAGTCAAATTTTTGCGCATATTATACGGTAAGTTATTTGACTATAACGGAGTATTAAACCGCCTTCTCGGCGATAGCAGAAGATTGCAAATGGTGATCTGTATGCTGCTGGAATAAATGCGCGGTAGCCAACAGCTTACTTTCTTGCCAATATTGACCAATCAATTGCAAGCCAATAGGTAAGCCCTCTGAGGTCAAACCAACTGGCTGACTGAGTGCAGGTAGACCGGCCAAGTTAACCGCGATGGTGTAGACATCACCTAAGTACATCGTTGCAGGATCAAGGTCTTCACTAAGTTTGTAAGCTGCCGTTGGAGAGGTTGGGCTGGCAATCACATCACAATCGG
>NZ_JBPYDC010000738.1:0-866 GCF_051847575.1 Psychrobacter sp. 1U2 | reverse complement strand
AAAATACGAGATATAAAACGCATCATACAGTCATTAATTTTGACTGTTTTTGAATGATATGACTGTATTAAAGCATGGCTAAGTGCGCTATCATCAATAGCATTAATAAGTTGCTTTGCTTAACTTACCAACCATTATTAGGGTGAATCCATGTTACATCTGCATCATTTAGAGAACTCACGCTCGTTTCGTATCATATGGCTTTTGGAAGAACTAAACGCTGACTATCAGCTGACTTGTTACGAGCGTACTAAAGCTTACCGTGCGCCTGAAAGTTTAAAGAAAATTCATCCACTTGGTCATACTCCTATCTTGGAGGTGAACGGACGTGCGCTGGTCGAATCAGGATTTATCATTGAGTATTTACTCAAGCATTATGATAAAGAACAACATCTTAAACCTACTGATGACAATGAAGAGGCATGGGAGTCTTATACTTTTTGGCTACACTTTGCTGAAGCATCAATCATGCCGCTGTTGGTCATGCGTTTGGTATTTACCAAAGTGGTCGAAAAATCACCAATGCTTATCAAGCCTGTGAGCAAGAGTATTCGTAAGCAAGTCGAAAACAATATGATTAGTGATAGTCTGACAACGATGCTAAATATGATGGAGCAGCAACTACAGCACAATCATTGGTTTGCAGGTGAAGCTTTTAGTGCTGCAGACATTCAGATGCATCTTGTGGTCGTTGCTACCAATGCAGGAAGTGGGCTCGACAAAGTAAAATACGCCAATATATTAAATTGGTTAAAACGCTGCGAAGCGCGAGCAGCTTTCAAGCAAGCTGAAGTCAAAGGTGGCCGTGTCCAGTTCTAGGACTACTAGATTTATCAAAGTGCTTATAAATGCTAGCTATTGCTATG
>NZ_JBPYDC010000737.1:0-867 GCF_051847575.1 Psychrobacter sp. 1U2 | reverse complement strand
CTGGCGTGAGTCCAAGCTCTTTGAATTTTTTACTGATGTAATCTAAAACGTGTCTAGCATCACCATAATAAGGCTCGTTGTCTTCGGTATAAAGCCAAACGGGTAGCAAAGATGATGGTGCACTAGTGTTAAGAAGGGGATATGCTGCACGGCCTGTAGGACGAGCAATGGCATCTATATCACCATTGCATTGAGAAGACTCAATGACATCAGCACCCCATATGTCGACGCCTAAGATTGACAAGGGCAAACGGATGCTACCGTTCTGAGCTTTTTCCATTTGACTAAAAGGGATGCGCTTACCACGAAGTAAGCCATTAATATCACCTGCAGCCACATAGACATATTCAGTGTTGTTTGCAGATTCGACCATTCCATTGGTTGTCGTCATGTCTCTAATTCCTATTGATTTTCAAGATTTTTTGAGTTGTTGCTACTAAGCCTTTAGTAGCTGTTGTGTATCACTTTTTTATAAAGGTTATCGAAGATTTCAAATAAAACAGTGACTATAAGTGATGTCATAAATAAAGTTTATTGCCTCGTTACCAGTTACTGCTAAGCACGTTTTATTTATCTTCATCAATAATATTAATGCCTTAGTGTCTTTTTACATCACTATTTATCAATACGCTTAATGGATGAAATGTATCTTTTGTCTTACTGATGTCATTCAATATATGATTGAAATTTATATATGTCAATTACTATTTAAAACTATTAATAAGTAACTTATTATAACCATTATGGATACCGTAGCATTAATAATGAAGTTTATAGTTTACATTTTATGAGCGAGTATGTTAAATTTTAAGCCATTATAAGCTCATCCAATCTGAAGTTTTAGGTTCGGATGTTACATTCAAGGAA
>NZ_JBPYDC010000736.1:0-868 GCF_051847575.1 Psychrobacter sp. 1U2 | reverse complement strand
CTGGCATGTACGTCTAAATCCAGCGACATTACCAAAACTGAGGGTCAATCAAGAGTACGCAAGTTTGGTTAAACGCGGTGATGACAGTCCTGACAATCAATATTTGCGCGAAAACCTCACAGATGCACGACTCTTTATTCGTAGTATCGAGGAGCGTAATCAAAACTTGTTAAAGGTCGCTACTAGTATCGTGCGTCGTCAAGATGAGTTCTTGCAACATGGTGCCACAGCGATGCAACCGCTGATCCTAAAAGATGTTGCAGAAGAAGTAGAGCTGCATGAATCCACTGTCTCGCGCCTGACCACTAGCAAGACAATTTTAACCCCTCAAGGGCTATTTTCTCTCAAGCACTTTTTTTCATCCCATGTTAGCAGTAATGATGGAGACATCTCATCTACTGCTATCAGTGCCATGATCAAGCAGCTTATTAAGGATGAAAATCCCAAAAAGCCCTTATCCGATAGCCGTATTCAAACTCAGCTACTTACTGATGGTATAGATATCGCACGACGTACAGTAGCCAAGTATCGAGAAGCGATGAATATCAGCTCTTCTACGCAGCGCAAACAAAAATATTAAGAACTGCTTATCTCGTAAAAATGTTTTAACTATAAAGATTGAATAATACTAGATAGAAGGTTTAGCGCTTTAGTAGCGGCTGATATCTACTAGAAAGATTGTTTTATATAATAGTCTCAATTAAAAAGAAAAATTCCTGATTATATATAATTGTGAAAAGAACAAAAGACTTGATTACATTTAATTACAATATAGCGTATTGCTACTAATCAGCTTTCATGACAAATTAGAAGCATATCAATAATAAATTTACAGCAGTTACTCTATATTATAAATAAGTGGTTGTTA
>NZ_JBPYDC010000735.1:0-869 GCF_051847575.1 Psychrobacter sp. 1U2 | reverse complement strand
AAAAACTCACGTATGCTTAAGCGACTGCCCCACAACCAAACAAAGAATAAGAATAGATACAAGATAGGTACTGAGCGCGGTATATCAGTCAAGATATCGAAAAAATTCATCACTTCATACGCAATGATCAGTACTATAAATAGCTGTAATACGTTACGCATGACTCTATCAGAGAAGATACGAGCAACGCCCCTATAAAAGCCTATGAAGTAAAGCCCAATAACAGGAGGTAAGGCATATAAAAACAGTGCCAAAGGACTCAAATGGTTAGCAACGTCGCCATACCGTAAAGCTAAGGCAAAAAATAGACAGACCATTGACATCACAATATCTGTGGTCAGAAAGACCCCACGCTTTGCGACACGTGGCATCTCTAACAATCGCTGGGCAGTATTGTATAACCGATTACCAGTGTTGTTGTTTGCAGAATACGTTTTATTAAGCTCTGGCTTCATAGACATAAGACTCAACTGGTTGTGTTAGCGCAATTATTGGGCATTGCCGTAAGTGTAAGTATAATGATAGCTATTCTTACTCAAGATACCTTGCTGCAGGTCATTGATGATGATGCCGTCCACCTCAATATTTGCTTTATTCATCTGCTTGACAGCATAGTTCAACTGACCTTCTGATGAATCGTTATGACGTGTGACCATAACCACTTGATCAGCGTATTTAGAAAGTAGGACGGCATCCGTGGCTGCAAGCACAGGCGGCGTGTCAATAATGATGTAATCATAATGAGCCGCCAGCTCGTTCATCAAGCCACTAAACTTTTCACTGGCTAACATAGACGATGGATTACGGGCATTGTGACCACGTGAAATAAAATCAAGATTGTCTATATTGGTAGGATGAGTGATACTCAC
>NZ_JBPYDC010000734.1:0-869 GCF_051847575.1 Psychrobacter sp. 1U2 | reverse complement strand
CTGACATGTTGAAGTATCTGCAACAGCATATAACCCCAAATGTCGAAGGCTCGTTGTGTAACTCAGCAGGCATAGTAAACTTCTCTGAACACCATCATGATTGGGTACGTCCAGGTATCATGCTGTACGGTAGCTCTCCTGTCATTGATCAATCAGCTGATGATTTAAACCTACGACCTGCAATGGAGTTTAGCGCTCGGATTATGGCGATGCATATAGTCAATACTGGTGAGGCCATTGGCTATGGCAGCCGCTGGACTGCAGAGCAAGACACCAGGACGGCTCTCGTCAGTATCGGCTATGGAGACGGCTATCCACGTGTCATTAGCGACGATGCTTATGTTTGTATTGTCGATGCCAATAGTAATATAAGCTACCACTGTCCTATCCGTGGACGAGTTGCTATGGATATGATTGTGGTTGATTTGAGTGCAGCTCCTGTAGATATCGCGCTTGATAGCAAAGTTGTGTTATGGGGTACCATGCCACATGTTGATGAAGTGGCCAGTCATGCAGGCACGATTGGCTACGAGCTACTATGTAGATTGAGTGCTCGTCCTAAGCGGGCATAGGGCAGCTGTATTCTTGCTTAACCTACTGCTACAGGCCCACTACCTGACTGCCAACGGTTATCGAAATTTGGCGTTTACATTGAAAGTAATTACGCTATACTAAAAGTTTGTTGTCACTACAGCTTAAAGCTGACTGTCGCCATTGACGGCTGATAACGTTTCATTGACTGTGATCGACTGCTAGGACTGCTATGAGTTTGCGCCATTTTTTGACCTTATCTGATTTAACCAAACAAGAGCTAGAAAACCTGATCAAACGTGCAAGCGAGCTGCGTAAGATGCAGCATGCAGGCGAGA
>NZ_JBPYDC010000733.1:0-869 GCF_051847575.1 Psychrobacter sp. 1U2 | reverse complement strand
TGGTGCAATCGCTCAGGCTAAAGGCGCTCTAGCTAATCCAAATATACCAGACGCTGCTAAGCCAGATATAGCAGAAGGGCTGGCTCAACTAGAAATTCTAAAAGGAGCAGCAGATGCAGCAGGTGAGGCGACCAATGTTGAAGTACGTAGCCACAGCCTAACGGGTATATTGGGCATGAAGCTTGGTCAAAACAAAAACTTCCAAGTGTATGGTGGCCCAGTTGCACAGCGCATAGAAGCTAATGTAAAGCTACGTGGTGCTGCTTATGGTCCAGCTTCGGGCTATACTGCGAATATCAACCCTAGCCAAGATTATGGTTGGTTAGCTGGAGCTTCATACAGCAAGCCTGAAATTGCTTTAAAAGCTGCTCTGACTTATCGATCTGAGATTGATCACAAAACCCAGATTGGCGAAAGTTTTGATGTAGGCGTTGGTAATTCAATTGAAATTACCACACCAAAATCAGTCAATTTAGACTTCCAAACAGGTGTTAATCCAACGACACTGGCGACTGCAAAAGTGCGCTGGGTACCTTGGGGTGATTTTAAAATAACACCGCCATTATATAATGAAGTCAGTAAAAACAACGAACTGTATGCAGAAGATGGTTTAAACTTAGTTGATTATGATGATGATCAATGGCAGGTAGAGCTGGGCTTGGCTAAGCGTTTAGCACCTGCGTTAGCCGTTAGTGGAACAGTTGGCTGGGATAGCGGTGCTGGAGATCCAACGACATCATTAGGTCCTATCGAAGGCTACTATAGTGTGGGTCTAGGCGCTAAGTATAATGTCACTCCAGAATGGGCCGTCTCAGCTGGTGGAAAATACTTATGGTTCGGTGATGCGCAAGGTGCACTACCAACTGACA
>NZ_JBPYDC010000732.1:0-869 GCF_051847575.1 Psychrobacter sp. 1U2 | reverse complement strand
TGTAGGCCACTGGTAGCCAAGATAATGGCATCATAATCGCCTGCATCAAGCTTACCTAACCGCGTGCCGACGTTACCGCGCAACGTTTTGATTTGTAAATCTGGACGATAGGCTTTGATCTGACATTGACGACGCAAACTTGCAGTACCGACAATCGCGCCTTGTGGTAGCTCCTCAATACTATCATAAGTATTGGAAACAAAGGCATCGGTTGGGGCTTCACGTTTGCAATAAACGCCCAAGGTAAGTCCTTCAGGTAACTGCATAGGAACATCTTTTAATGAATGTACCGCAATATCTGCCTGCCCATCGTATAGGGCTTGTTCTAACTCTTTGACAAATAAGCCTTTACCGCCTATTTTTGCCAGTGGTGTATCTAAAATCTTGTCACCTTTAGTGACGATTTTTAGTAGATTAATAGTCAACTCTGGATAAAGCTTCAGCAATCGATCGCGTATATGCTCTGCTTGCCAGAGGGCAAGAGGGCTTTGGCGGGTAGCAATATTCAAGGTAGGTAAATCAGATAGCGGTGTGGTACTCATGATAAGCCTCAAAATTGTTAGTACTAGATTGTTGATACTAGGTCTGATGCGTCAGTAGGTCTGATGCTTGCAAGCCTTTAATAGGTAAGTATTTTTATCTGACGCAAAAAAAATACCCCTATTTAAGCATAAATAAGGGCATGAAGATATGACTGAGATATTTTGGTTGTTACTAACTATTTAGGACGTGCTCATTATAACGTAATGGGCCTTTAGCAATCGATAATGCATACATCCTAATCGTTTTATGATTAGCGCCAGCGATCACATACTTTGGATTTTTTCTCGTAGCGCTGGCAGATGTCGGCGGCTAACTGAGAGTGTCTC
>NZ_JBPYDC010000731.1:0-870 GCF_051847575.1 Psychrobacter sp. 1U2 | reverse complement strand
GGGACTCACTACTACCGACTGATACAGCAATCATGCCAGCAAATATAGACAAGATAACCATGACCACCATGATTTCGACTAGAGTAAAACCAGTCTGTGAACGTGCTAGTATTGGCAATACAGTTTTTGAAGAAGGTACTTGATTAGGTAATGCTTGAAAATATTTTTTTTGCGAATAGCTTTCTTGAGGCTTAGGAGATTGACAACAGCGATGACAATGACTGAATTTTATAGCCATGTCGTTATTTATACTAGACAGTTTATTGCCTAGGGGACAAAAGGCATGCTCGACCACTGAGCGGGAATGAGTCTTTACAGTGATCGGCATGTTATACCTGTTATTAATAAGTCGTATTACGATGTTCTTCTGATTCTGTATCAATTTGCTCAACCAATTCTTGCATGTCTTCATCCAATACATCTTGGTCCGTCGCATCAGCTGGATAATGACTGGGTAACTCAAGCATCTGCTGCACAAAGACATAACGTAGAGTATCGCGGCGACCTAAATAACGCTGATAAAAACTAGAGTTCAATAGCCCAGCCCCGCCTTGACCCATCGCCCAAATGGAAGACAAATAATCACGAGTGCTCAAACTGCTACGTTCATCTTTTAGATAAATGCTGATAATATCGAGCAGACGCTTCATACGCTGGCGGCGAATATCATATAGCTCACCGAACAGACGATTGAGACCAGTCACTGAAGCTGCCAGACGTTCTTCTATTTGATTGAGCAGCATGGCTTTTTGTGGATTGAGCAGCTGCTGAAATATCATCCGCGCAATCCCTGCCGATGGACAATCATCAATACGATTTATCTCAAACAGCTGCTCTTCATAACGAATAATAATACGCAGATACAGCTCA
>NZ_JBPYDC010000730.1:0-871 GCF_051847575.1 Psychrobacter sp. 1U2 | reverse complement strand
TGGAGACTGCCGCCTTATTCAATCCGCATCATAATCAAGAGTTGGCGATTGGTTTTAAAGAAGCCTTTAATCAGCCCGTCTATGCCTTACGCATTGGTGGCAACGACTTGTTTGCCGCGCTGCGTTTGCGCCGTCCAAAGGACAATGTCGTCTATGATACTCCGATTGGTACGCTCGCTTATCAACTGCTTGGCTGCTTTGTACCGCATGGTTTTTATCTTAGCGCGCCCGTGTTTGAGTATTTAGATCAACCAACGCTGTTTATGCAAGAGCTGACTCGTGATGTCAGCTTGGGCTTAGTCGGTAAAACCGTCATTCATCCAAGCCAAATTGCTTTGGTACAGCAAGCTTATTGCGTGCCGCTTAGCATGTTAGATGAGGCACAAGCGATACTCCATAGTGAAGCAAAAGCGGTATTTAAATATAACAATACGATGTTAGAGCCTGCGACACATCGCGCTTGGGCGCATGAAGTGGTGAATCGTGCCGAAGTGTTTGGCACAATTAATGATGGCAATAGTGACTACAAACCCCGTTTATAAGATTGATGATTTATACGGTACATTAACCTAAAAAAACCGCTACCCCGTTAGGGCAGCGGTTTTTTTAGGTTAGACTTTATATACTACACGCAGCACTCTAAAAACTTACTTATCACAGTATTTACTTGCTCAGGCTCTTCTACAGTCGCTGTATGACCGGCGCGCTTAATGACTGCAAACTTAGAGCTTTTAATGGCAAAGTGCATGCGCTCAGACTTTGAATAAGGGGTTGCAGCATCTTCATCACCGACTACGATCAGTGTTGGCGTAGTGATACTTCCCAGCTGCTCATAGGTTCCGTTACGTTCGATGACGCCCATTGTGGCCTT
>NZ_JBPYDC010000729.1:0-871 GCF_051847575.1 Psychrobacter sp. 1U2 | reverse complement strand
TATTGGTACTTTTAAATACTGATGAAGGGTTCCCTAGCGGTTTGGGTAGATTAAAGATTGACTCAACAGGAGTGCGCTGTAAAGAGTCGTTGATACTAACCTCATTTAAGTCAACGTGACCACGGTTATACGCTTCCAATTTATAAGCGATACAGTTACCTGGCTCGACATCATTGGCAGAATTGGTGCTAAATCCTGTCGTTGGTTGATTGGTAGTGGCAACATTGGGATAGCTGAGCGCGCTGTCACAAGTGTGCACGTATTGAGATTTTTTAAGTACCAGCGCGGTGTTGTCTGCTTTTACTTCACCAAAATCAAGATTGCGTGTGATATTGCCTGAGCTGTCCTTTTCGGTTTTGTAATTATAAACATTGGTGACTAGTGCAACTTCTTTAGTATTCACAGTCGTATCTTCACTATATTCCCAAGAGCTTGGCTCAGTTTCGATTAAGCACACTTTTGATCTACCCACTAGCGCATTTGGACTAACACTGAAACTATACCTACCAGTATTGGCTGCTGCACTTGAAACCGTTTGTGGATTTGGTGAGGTAGATACGATATTGTTGCTATTGCAGTCAGTCAGCCTGATTCGTAAACCACTGTCAAAAATACCTGATTCATTGTTGTCAAAGACACCATTGTAGTAATTGCTATTACTCGTAAAAGTAGTCGAAATGTCTTGCTTGGTATTGGCGTTAGCGATGATGCCACCATTGTCATTAAAAACGATACCTGCAAATGTATAACTCAACGGAACAGATGGACTATTGGTGATAGTACAAGTAATCTCGTCGCCATAAGCGGCATTAGCAAGGGTAAATGACCGCGTTTTTGCCGCTGCGTTGTAGTTCATCGCGGTCGTGGGCAT
>NZ_JBPYDC010000728.1:0-871 GCF_051847575.1 Psychrobacter sp. 1U2 | reverse complement strand
ATACTTTGGGGTCTGTTATATCTATTTCTTCCATTTGCCAACTTATATTTTATTATTACACGCTGGGAAAAGTGCAAAGCGTCAGTTTTTAAGATACTGATGTCAATTCCGCTTTTAGTGATAGGCGCTATGCTTGGTTCAATGCAATAAAATGTTAGAAGTAACGCCCTATTTATAAATCCTCAACCATGCCCCATATAGAAGAGAAGCATTTAAAAACCAATTATTTAAAAGAAATAAAAGACAACTATGATTTTTATCAGTAATACCATCAGCTTAAGCGATAGTGAAGTCGAGATTAGCGCCATCCGCGCGCAAGGGGCAGGCGGGCAAAACGTCAATAAAGTCTCCTCCGCTATTCATCTACGCTTCGATATCAATGCCTCGAGTCTGAATGACACCCAAAAACAGCGTTTATTAGATAGCAAAGACAGTCGTATCACTAAAGAGGGGATATTCGTCCTCAAAGCTCAGCAACACCGTACCCAAGAGCGCAACAAGATTGACGCGTTTGAACGTCTTAAAGCCTTCATCTTTCAATCTACCCAAGTCGCTAAAGCTCGCAGACCAACCAAGCCGAGTAGAAATGCTAAGCGTAAACGCGTCGATCAAAAGACGCAGCGCGGCAAAACCAAGGCATTGCGCGGTAAGGTTGATTATTAAGCGGGCTATTATAGTTAGTATTAAATAAAAAAGTTACAACGACTAAAAAGTGCTACTGGTATAAATTTTTAAGTCGCTTAGCCATATTAAATCGAATTTGGACACTATCCTATGCTAATTAATGCAGATTTTTCATCTCGAGCTGAGCTAACGGCTGAAGAGCATCAATGGATTAAATCACCGCAGAATGGTGTCGAGCGCGTCATGC
>NZ_JBPYDC010000727.1:0-872 GCF_051847575.1 Psychrobacter sp. 1U2 | reverse complement strand
AAATCTTGCTTGGGAATTTAATAGTATTAAGCTGAATCGTTGGGGTTTGCGTGTTGGTGATAATCAAGAGTCTGGTTTATTGATTCAGCAAGCATTGCCAGGTCATGAATATGGCATAGATATAATTAACGATTTAAAAGGTAATTATCAAGCTACTTTCGTTAAACAGAAGCTAGGTATGCGTGCAGGTGAAACGGACAAAGCTAAAACGGTAGATATGCCTATATTTGAAGAAATTGGGCGAAAAATATCGGAAGCCTTAGGACATGTGGGCAATTTAGATTGCGACTTTTTCGTTGATGGCGATGATATCTATTTACTTGAAATGAATCCAAGATTTGGTGGTGGCTATCCTTTCTCTGGCGAAGCAGGTGTGGATGTGCCTTCAGCGCTAATTGCATGGGCTTTAGGAAAAGAGCCAGACGCTAGCTGGAAAGATATTAAGTTTAATATTACGACAGCTAAATGCGATCGTCTAGTCAAAGTTTCTGAGGTTTGAATGAACACAGATACATTTAATTTCTTCTTTTACAGATAAGTTATATATGGCATTTACGTTAGCTCATATGGCTGCAGCTCTGCCATTTTACTCTGCTAAACGCTGGTTGCATTTTGAGGCGTTACTCATCGGTACGATGATGCCAGATTTTCCTTACTATTTTGGTAG
Source organism: Psychrobacter sp. 1U2 (assembly GCF_051847575.1). NCBI lineage: Bacteria > Pseudomonadati > Pseudomonadota > Gammaproteobacteria > Moraxellales > Moraxellaceae > Psychrobacter > Psychrobacter sp. 1U2. The sequence goes on along the minus strand of NZ_JBPYDC010000727.1, from coordinate 205 downwards.
TAATAGCGCAACTGGTGATCTTTCCCATCAGTGGGTAGGTATCTTTACTTATTGCCTACCTTGGGGGCTATCGATATTTGCATTGTGGAAATGGGGTCTAAAACCGGCTGCTTTTGCGCTAGTTGAACCATTTTTAATGAAACGTAGAACAAAGTTTCCTAATATTCAAGATACAGACATCAGTGTTAGCCATAATCAAACTGTA
>NZ_JBPYDC010000726.1:0-873 GCF_051847575.1 Psychrobacter sp. 1U2 | reverse complement strand
GCTCAGCTTCTTCAAGATAATGCGTAGTCAAAATGATGGTCGTATTTTCTTCAATATTAATCTGCTGCATAAATTCCCACATAGAGCGGCGCAGCTCAATATCTACCCCAGCAGTCGGCTCATCAAGAATCAACAGTTTTGGTTTATGAATGAGTGCTCGTGCGATCATCAAACGGCGTTTCATACCGCCTGATAGCTCGCGCGACTTATTGTCACGCTTGTCCCATAAGCCAAGCGCCGTCAACAGTCGTTTCGCCCGTGGTCGTGCTTCCTTAGCTGGGATACCAAAGTAACCGGCCTGAGTAATTAAAGTGTCTTGTACTTTTTCAAACTGGTTAAACTTGAATTCTTGCGGTACCACACCAAGAGATTGCTTTGCAACGGAGGGGTCGGTTAAAAGGTCAGTACCAAAGATATTGACGCTACCAGTTGTTGGTTTAAATAAGGAGCTAATAATGCCAATCATCGTTGACTTGCCCGCACCGTTTGGTCCAAGCAAAGCAAAAAACCCACCTTGTGGCACCGTTAGGCTGACATCTTTTAGGGCCGAAAACCCATTATCATAGGTTTTGGATAGATTTTGGATAGAAAGCGCTGGTACCTCAGACATGAATACCTCTTTATAAATTTATAAAATAAACGTTGTAATGCCTTAATGTGAGGTTGCTATAAGTAGATTTCAACTATAGCAATATATAACGACATTATTGATTTCATCTTTCGTCAATCATAAAAAAACGTCTATCTCAATCAGCGAAATAGACGTTTTACAATCTTATATAAGACATATCAAGGCGGTAATTACAAAACCACTCTTTGTCGCGTATACCTACGCAGACTAGCTGGCTTCCCCTACCATATAATCCACAGCAT
>NZ_JBPYDC010000725.1:0-873 GCF_051847575.1 Psychrobacter sp. 1U2 | reverse complement strand
TCAGGGACTTTTAACCGAGTCTCTTCACGTAGCTCACGGATGCAGGCGTCAAACAAGGTCTCTTTTGGATTAAGGAAACCACCTGGCAGCGCCCAGAGTCCTCGCCCTGGCATGCTGCGCCGCTCTACCAACAATATGTGTCCTGACTGTACAACCAAAGCATCAGCAGTCATAAATGTCGGTGGGTAAGGTGCAGACTCCCACTGTTTTTTATACTTATCAATAAAGCCTGCTTCCTCATGCAGCTGCTGATAATGACTTGTCTTTTTAAATTCATCTAAGACTTTGCGAGTCGACTCAGGCGTGCGCTCAGGGGTAGGTGTTGCGCCCATTAGGTAACTATCGCGGATGGGGGTAGCAGATAAGTTATGATAATTGGGAACAGAAACCGATGCCCAGTTCGGAAACAACGACAAGTAATAAGAAGAGCTGTCTTTAGAGTGACCAATAAGACCAATATCAGCATTTAGATCACCGGTAACAGATTTGACGCCTGCTTGCACATATTGTAGCCAGCGCGTGTCATTATAGAGTGCATCATCCAAGCCCACACAATGTATACGGGCTGCCTCTTCAGCTGAATATGCACCTTGAATCATAGCTGCACGCTCAGCAACACTGAACGGATTGCGCAAGCTACGCGGCAAGTTCGCCGAACCGATCAACATAATGACTTCATCAGCACGTTTTAGTGCTTCGTCAATGACGGCTTTATGACCACAGTGGAATGGCTGAAAGCGACCAATAAATATCAGATAGCGGTAATGTTTGCTATCTTGCTTATCTGAATGTTGCTCTGATAATTCACTCATAGACGCCGACTTCCTACTACGTATTTTTTGATTGAAAATATTTTAATGACGCCAATACTGA
>NZ_JBPYDC010000724.1:0-874 GCF_051847575.1 Psychrobacter sp. 1U2 | reverse complement strand
ACATTCGTCAGCGTGACCTCGACTACCTACGCACGCCTTATCCGTTCGGCTACGGACCTAATCGCTTTGGCTATGGTTATCGTCCATTTGGCTATGGCTGGTAACCACTACAACGAGCTTTGAACTTTACTGGCATTGTTAAATAACATTGACACTTTAAAATCATTCTACAATAAAGAAACCTTACAAGGTTACCCAAGTAAGGCTGGAGAAAAAATTTATTATTTTAATTATTCTGCTTATTGTATTGATTATATTTTTATTGCTGGGTTTATTGGTTTTTTTGGCAAGCCTATTACTATAAGGGCCAACCTTTCAATACAGCCTATCTATAAAAACTACTCATTTACAAAAGCTATTTTGGACAGACCTGCTTCACTAGCCGTTGCCAATACTTGCGCCACGGTATCGTACTTGCTATCTTTGTCCGCGCGTAGCTGTATTGAAGGCTCTTTACCCTTAGCGCTTTCTTGTTGCAAACGTACCTCTAAAGCCTCTAGACTAATGGCTTTATCATCCCAAAATATTCCCGCATCTTCATCAATACTGATCTGAATCACCTCAGGCGGGGTCTCATTAACTGTGGCACTAGTTTTTGGCAAATCTAGTGGCACTGTGGGGTTTAATACCGTCGCCGTCAATAAAAAAATAATCATCAACACTAACATGACATCGATCAGCGGAATAAGGTTCATCTCATTCATACCTTGAACGTCATCATCACCCAGTTGAAATGCCATAATTACCCTCGACATGCTGCTTTTGATTCATTTGGTTATTCACACTACCACTTACATCTATTATCTGATCATAACCTTCGTCGGTTTTAACGACCTTATTAGAGGATGGCTACTACCCCTGTGATGGTGCTGAG
>NZ_JBPYDC010000723.1:0-874 GCF_051847575.1 Psychrobacter sp. 1U2 | reverse complement strand
ATTGGACATAGCGTGGCCGCTTGGTTTATCATTTAAACAGACTAAACTAACTATCGACTAGTGAATACCAACTAGATAAGTACCTATAAATAGCAAAAGTCACTAGCATAATGTCAATACAGACTAAGTCAAGAGAGTCATTATAAATTAAAGACAACGATAGCTATCTGCAAATAGATAACTCAGCTCACAATTATGGCACAACGCTGTAAACTCACCTATAATGTGACGACCAATCACACAATATATAATATGGTGCTATGACCACAACTAATGCTGTTTCTAATGATAGGGTACAAACCAATCGATTGCGCGTGGTGTTTGCAGGTACACCTGAGTTTGCTGCTGCTAGCCTTGAATCACTCATCGCTCAGCAAGAGCAACTTAATATAGACATCGTTGCGGTATATACGCAGCCCGATCGCAAAGCAGGCCGTGGCCAAAAACTATCTGCCTCTGCTGTTAAGCAAGTAGCGCTCACTCATGATATTGCCATCGAGCAGCCTGCCACCTTCAAAAAATCTAACACTGAAGGCTTGGCTGCTAGACAGACATTGGCAAGCTATCAGCCTGATATCATGATTGTCGCAGCCTATGGTTTGATTTTGCCTATCGGTGTATTAGATATCCCAACTTATGGTTGTTTAAATATCCATGCTTCACTTCTACCGCGCTGGCGCGGCGCGGCGCCTATTCATCGCGCGTTATTGGCAGGGGATACCAAGACTGGCATTACCATTATGCAAATGGATAAAGGTTTGGATACTGGAGATATGCTCTACGAAGCCAGCTGTACTATCGCTGATGATGATACAGCTGCAAGCTTGCACGACAAATTAGCTGATTTAGGAGCAACGGCTATCAGCACTGTCCT
>NZ_JBPYDC010000722.1:0-875 GCF_051847575.1 Psychrobacter sp. 1U2 | reverse complement strand
AAGGCTTCGAGTGAACCACGTACGTCAGTTTTTAGTACGATATTTAAGAATGACACATCGCCTTGTTCCATCTGATCAAACATGCTTTCTAAACGCATGGCATTTTGACGTTCAAGTTGACGCTCACGCTCACGGTTGGTTCTAAAATCTGCAACTTCACGTGCTTTTTTCTCGTCTGTTACGACTAAGAATTCGCTACCAGCTGCTGGCGTTTCAGGTAAGCCTAAGATTTCGACTGGTATAGAAGGACCTGCTGACTGTACACGTTTACCATGTTCATCCGTTATTGCACGCACTTTACCGTAATGCTCACCAGCTAGCACTAGATCACCCTGTTTAAGTGTGCCTTTCTTGACCAATACACTAACAACAGGACCACGACCTTTTTCAAGTTTTGATTCAATGACCACACCTTGTGCAGCACCATCTAGTGGTGCTTCTAGCTCCATTAGTTCAGCCTGTAAGCTAATATATTCTAAAAGATCATCAATGCCTTCACCGGTCTTGGCTGAAATACGAGCCATTGGTGTATCACCGCCCCAATCTTCTGAGACCACTTCTTTTGTAGTTAACTCATTAAGGACGCGATCAGGATCAGCACCTGGCTTATCCATTTTATTAATAGCTACGATTAAAGGTGTACCAGCAGCGCGCGCATGATCAATTGCTTCTTCTGTCTGCGGCATCATGCCATCATCCGCTGCCACAACCAATACTACAATATCAGTAGCTTGCGCACCACGTGATCGCATAGCGCTAAAGGCTGCGTGGCCTGGAGTATCGAGGAAAGTAATAACGCCGCGTTCCGTCTCTACATGATAAGCGCCAATATGTTGAGTAATACCACCTGCTTCACCTGTGGCGACCTTCGTTTC
>NZ_JBPYDC010000721.1:0-875 GCF_051847575.1 Psychrobacter sp. 1U2 | reverse complement strand
AAATCGGGCGATTTATTTTGTAGTGTTTACTTGGCATTAAAGTGCTGTTTTTATTAAGCGTTTTTTAACAATACTAACAAACGACTATAGATTAATGAGTATCGTTACGTCAGAGGCAGGAAGAGTCATGGTCGCAACCTCAATATGGCAAATGCTTGCTGAGCATCCAGAGTTTCTTGCCATGCTGACCATCCCACCAGTGACTGCATTTGTCACTTGGTTGCATGTATGGATGGCATTGAAGATGCTGTTTTACCCCATTAAATTTTGGGGGCTACGTATACCTAATTTTCCATTTTTTGGTTTGCCTGGACTTGGCTGGCAAGGTATCGTCCCGCGTAAAGCGGGGAAAATCTCTGGAGTGATTGTCGATCAGACACTCTCAAAGCTTGGCTCACTTGAAGAGTTTTTTCAGGCGATGGAGCCTGAGCAGATGGCAGCTTTTATCACCGATACGGTTGATAAAAACCTTGAACCACTGATTGATGAGATTATGCTTGAGCATTCAGGTGCATTGTGGGGCAGTCTGCCATACGCACTAAAACGTCGTATCTATACGCAAGCCCATCAAGAGCTGCCAGACATCATGCAATCTTTGGTGACTGATATGACCTACCATGTCGAGGACTTGGTCGATATGCGTCAAATGATCGTCAATAAGATGGAAAGTGATCGTCGTTTAATGGTGAATATGTTTTTAAGGGTTGGTCAACACGAGATCAACTTTATTTGGCATATCAGTGCTTTAATTGGATTGATTTTTGGTATTATCCAAATGTTTATCTTTTTGGTGGTGCCGCAACATCGGTGTACTTCGTTGTGTACATCCAGTGAGTTTTTCGAGAGTGAATTAGCTTATTTTTGATTTCTATAAG
>NZ_JBPYDC010000720.1:0-876 GCF_051847575.1 Psychrobacter sp. 1U2 | reverse complement strand
CCATAATGAAGCGTGCGCGTTGGATATGGCAGAGCCTACAGGACTTTGCCAAGCAACAAGATCATGTGTTGCCCAAGCGTTATGTCAGCGGTGAGACTCAGTTTTATCTGGGTCGTCGTTATGTGTTAAAAGTGCTTAATAACGCTGAAAATGCCCCTAGTGTGAAGCTTAGTCGCGGTAAGCTCAATGTGATATTACGCCAAAGTGCTAATGAATTCGACGCGGATAAACGAGCGATTAAGGTAAAAAGGCTACTTGATCATTGGTATCAAGATAAAGCCAAACTTGTCTTTACAGAGCGCCTAGAGGCGGTGCTGCCTAAAGCCTCATGGGTCACAAGCATGCCATCATTTAGATTCATGACCATGAAAAAACAGTGGGGTAGTTGCTCTACTAAGGGCAACTTAATACTCAATCCGCATTTAGTAAAAGCGCCCAAAGAGTGCATTGATTATGTGATACTACATGAGCTGTGTCATATCAGCGAGCACAATCATAGCGAACGCTTTTGGCGACTACTCACGCAAATAATGCCAAACTGGAGGGAGGTAAAGGCTCGGCTTGATGGGATGGCGGAGTTGTATTTGAATGAGTGAACCTGCCAGCGATATACGCAAATCGACGCCTGTCTGTGCTGACTGCGTTACGCTTGTGCTACCGAATAGTTTCAAGTTTTATACTCGTTTGCTATAAAATGACGTCGCTACAGCTAAAATTACTTTTTTGCTAACCTAAAAACTATCGATCGACACGCCGCTGCCATAAATGTTATGGCGGCTGAGTGTTTTTATTTTTAAAAAACATAAGGACACACAGGTGCGCAAAGTATCTGTGTGTTTTTTAGCGTTAAAGGCACACTTGGAGCAGTTATGATTA
>NZ_JBPYDC010000719.1:0-876 GCF_051847575.1 Psychrobacter sp. 1U2 | reverse complement strand
TAATAATAATATCCCTACCAGTAGTGAGAAAGAGGAGGAGACAGTAAGCGCTCAATTTAAAGAAAATGTCATTACCTCTTATATGTTTCAAGTAGTCACTATCAATGATACCCTTTACTTAATACCAGATTTGGATAAGATTGCTCATCAACTGATCGGTTTAAGTGATGAAGCTCTACTAGATACGCCACGCTCAGCTACCTCAGATTGAAAGACAACTCATAGCTTTTTTTGAAAACGTTGAACTGATTTGCATAAATGGTTGTGCAAAATATATTTTAGAGGTATGGTTTGAACTATTTACTAAAGTGATCTTAATAGGTCAGTAGTGTCAGAATCAAACGGCATGGAATGTTTTATGGATAGTAATAATTCAAACGTAAAAAAATGGTCAGTTAGTAGTCGCATATTCCATTGGATTAGCGCCATTTTACTGCTAGTAACTTGGACAATGATGTTTTTATATAACAATTCTGATAGTAATCTATATATTGGACTACATAAAGCCTTTGGCGTTAGCTTATTGTTTTGGATGATTGCACGAGTGATCAATCGACTGCTTACCAAAGCGCCACCGCCAGTACCAATGCCAAAATGGCAGTTACTGATGTCGCAATTGTCACACTTTGCGCTCTATACACTGTTGATTGCGATGCCGATTGCAGGGCTACTTATGTCTGTCTATGGTGGTCGACCTGTCGACATTTTCGGGCTGTTTCAGATTCCAGTGTTTGTTAATCCAGATCGAGGCCTAGCACGTTTTTATAACGATCTACATACCGACATTATATGGCCGATGATTATTGCCTTTACATTAGTTCATATTGGAGCGGCTTTGCATCATCAATTTATCAAAAAAGACGGACTGATAGCACG
>NZ_JBPYDC010000718.1:0-876 GCF_051847575.1 Psychrobacter sp. 1U2 | reverse complement strand
AGAGGGGATAAAGTAGACATGGACTATACTGCTTATTATGAAGGTAAATTTATCTGTGACACGGTTTTGAAAAAACGGTATTGAAACATTGCAAACATCTTGCTCTATTGGACATAAAACATATAGAAATAGGCAGCCAGTAGCAACAGGCTATTGACTACCTATTTAATAAAACTGTACTAAAAACAGTACGGCTTATACAACCATCAATTCAGTCTCTTTAGCATCGAGCTTTTTATCAATCGTTTCAATGAACTTATCGGTGATTTTTTGAATATCATCGTTCGCGCGGCGCTCATCATCTTCTGAGATCTCTTTTTCTTTTGCCAAGTCTTTGATGTCATTCATCATGTCACGACGGATATTGCGAATAGACACACGGCTGTTTTCAGCTTCACCACGTGCAAGCTTTTGCATATCGCGGCGTGTCTCTTCAGTCAAAGCTGGCATCGGTACACGAATCACATCAGCGCTCATAGGGTTTAGACCCAAATCCGCTTCACGAATCGCTTTATCTACTGCTTGTACCATAGTGCGATCAAACGGCTGCACTAGTAGCGTACGTGAGTCTTCGACGTTGACACTGGCGACTTGGTTAAGCGGTGTATCAGCACCATAGTAGCTGACCATAACGCCTGACAACATACCTGGGTGTGCACGCCCAGTACGGACTTTACTAAAGGTACTTTCTAGCGCCTCTAATGTCTTTTGCATGCGTGACTCGCCGTCTTGTTTAATCTCTTTAATCATTATATGTCCTTACTTATCGATATCGATAATATGCTATTTTATTACATTATTGTAGGTACATGACCCATTGTACTATTGCCATCTATAGCAGCTGTCTATCAACTGTCTATAAATGATTAACTTTGA
>NZ_JBPYDC010000717.1:0-878 GCF_051847575.1 Psychrobacter sp. 1U2 | reverse complement strand
ACCAACATCCAACTTCTGAATGCTGCTGTACCTATAGTTTTGAAGCAGTATTAGCACAAGCGTTGAGCGAAGATATTCGCTGTGATTTGATTTTAGTCACAGGTGATTTGGTTAATGTGGTCAAGCCTGCTATTTACGATTATATTTTTAGGTTATTACACGATACTGGTATTCCTTTTGCTTGTATCGCTGGCAATCATGATGTAACAGATGAGCTCGATGGCAAACAGCCCTACTCTCAGCGCCAACTTATCCCTCAGCCTGCAGACGAGCGTCTACTCAGTCGCCATGTGATTCATACAGACTACTGGCAACTTTTGCTACTAAATTCTGCCATTCCTGGCAAGGTTGCAGGTGAGGTGACCGATACAGATATTGACTGGTTATGCGCGCAATTGAGTGCTTGTGATAAACCTGCCCTTATCGCATTGCATCATCATGTGATGCTTATGCACTCAGAATGGATAGATGCTCACATTGCAGACAATGTATCTACTTGTTGGCAACGTATGGCAGCATTTCCACATTTACGCGTGATTATTAGTGGTCATACGCATCAGGAACAAGTTCGCTATCAAAATGGGGTGACCGTGTATACCACTCCATCAACCTGCTATCAGTTTAAGCCTTACGAAGATGACTTCGCTTATGATACAAGTGCATTACCTGGTTACCGTTGGTTGCAATTAGCCAACACTGGGCAGGTTGCAAGCTGGGTCAAAAGATTGGATACTTAGCGGCCAGTTTTAACCGTTCAGTGCGTATCGTTGTTTATAAAACTTTGTCATCTACCGATTGTTGTTATTTGTAGCGCTTAGGCTTTTAGTATAGTGTGTGAGACATTTTATTAAATAGTACTAGGCAATAGTCATAGAATA
>NZ_JBPYDC010000716.1:0-882 GCF_051847575.1 Psychrobacter sp. 1U2 | reverse complement strand
AATACTTATTTTTAATAAGTAAACTTAGTAGTTAATTATTATAAAGTCTGTTTGTTTTTAGCTTGGTTAAAAGCGTGAGCAATCGCCAAAAAACTCTCTGCTTTTAGTGATGCACCGCCAACCAGTGCTCCATCTATCATAGGGCTGGCCGCAAAGCTATCAGCATTATCTTTGTTAACGCTGCCGCCATATAAAACCGTCGTTGCAGGTAGCGTTGTATCAAAGCTTGCGACTGTTTCTTTAATATGCTGATGAGTCGCGTCTACTTCCATCACTGTTGGGACCTTGCCTGTACCAATCGCCCAAACAGGTTCATAAGCGATAATCAAACGCTCCGCTAGTCTTTGAACAAGTTCAGGCGCTTGCTCTTTACTTTTAATAAGTAAGTCCTTTATTACAGCTAGTTGATCATCTAATACACTAAAGGTTTGCTGATTATCATATTGAGTTTGCGTTTCACCGATACAGTACACCACGCCTAAGCCTTGTGTAAAAGCATGACTCAGTTTTTCTAACAGACTCTCATGAGACTCTTGGTAATATTGGCGACGCTCAGAGTGCCCGAGTATCGTCCATGTCGCGCCTGCATCAGCGATTTGCTGTGCTGAACAATCACCAGTATATGCCCCGCTACTATCACTAAGCGCACTGATATCTTGAGCAGCAGTGAGTATAGCGGTGTTTTGCAAGCGTGCGCTCACATTTGCTAAGTGGATACAGCTAGGCGCTACCATTAACTGACAACCATTACTGACAGTATCATCAGCAGTCGTTAATAACGTGTCTAACAGTGCATTAACGTCTTTAGTCGTTGCTGGATTTTGTTTCCAATTGCCAATTACCCAAGCTTGCATGGTTTATCTACCTTCTATCATTCGTCGT
>NZ_JBPYDC010000715.1:0-882 GCF_051847575.1 Psychrobacter sp. 1U2 | reverse complement strand
CGTTCGATACAAGGAGTAATGATATGTCACAACAGACCCCGCAAGATTATGTCAATCAGTTCAACGAAAGCGCCCAAAAAATGTTTGAACCTTGGACCAAGTTGAACCAAGCTTTTTTAAAAAACGCTGAAATGATGACCGAGTTTTCACTTAATACTATTAAGACCTACGCAGAAATGGGTTTAGAAAACATGCGTCAAGTTTCAGAAATAGACTCTCCAGAAGCTGCCAAAGACTTTAGCAGTAAGCAAGCAGAGATGCTTAATACTATCAGTCAGAAAATGCTATCAGACGCTCAGCGCATGACAGAGCTTGGCAGCAATATGCATGATGACGTTATGAAAGTTTTGGGTGAAGTTCAGGGTCAAACCAGTGAGCAAATGCAGTCAAGTATGCAGAAAACTGCTGATCAAGCAACAAAAAAAGGTCAAGAGTACGCAGCAAACATGAACAAAATGGCTGAGCAGTTTACTGAACAAGCCACAAAAGCTGCGAAAACTGCGACTGGTGCAAATACCAAATCAGGTGCAAAGACAAATACCAATACTAACTCGAATACCTCAAATACGAAAACGAGCACAAAGACTGGAACTAGTAATACCAGCAGTACTGGAAAATCAACAAATAAGTAATTGTAATTACTGATAAATTTAATCATCTTATTGGTTGTTATTGATGAGATATCATGTAATTATTAAACCTAAAAGGTGGGTTAGAGAACTCTATCCCATCTTTTTTCTATTGTGCTAGCTTTATTGGATCAATAGGCTTGCACTTTTGTACAAATTAGAAGTGTTTTATAACTATATATCGTTTAAAGCTGGATACTGTTTAAATCCAGTATCGTTTATGGATAGGAAAATAGGTAAAGATATGGATAAT
>NZ_JBPYDC010000714.1:0-882 GCF_051847575.1 Psychrobacter sp. 1U2 | reverse complement strand
TATAGGGCCGCACAGCCTAAAATCATACCATCGCGCTCAATCACACTATAGTTGTCGATCTCTTGTTCTAGGCGTTCGCGTGAGCGGCTGACCAAGATACCTTGCTCTTCTAATGGTGTTAGCAGCTCAATAAGACCGACCACATCATCTATATTGGCATGACGAATCTCTTCGTATGGGTCGTGACTAATTAGCGTACCGGAGCCATCACGTGTAAACAGCTCTTCAAGTAGCGCGCCATCTTTGGCATATGAGATGATATGTGTACGATGAACACCTTGGCGACAAGCCAAACTGGCACAATGCAAGAAGTAATTAATTTCATTGTTCAAATCACGTTCTCGCAAAAAACGATCCACTTCATTTGGAATCATTTCGTGCAATAAGCGGCCGTTATCATTGATGTCAGCCTCTTCACCTAAAAAGATAAGCTTGTCTGCGCTAAGCGCCACTGCCGCACTAAGCGCCACATCTTCACTCAACAAGTTGAAAACTTCACCAGTTGCTGAGTAGCCCATTGAGCCTAAAATTACAATATGATCGTGTAGTAGGTTGTTCTTAATCGCCTCAATATCGATGGAGCGTACTTCACCTGTCATCTGATGATCGACGCCATTTCGAATACCATAAGGACGCGCAGTCACAAAGTTACCAGAAACCGCATCAATACGTGAGCCGTACATGGGCGAGTTGGCAAGCCCCATTGATAATTGGGCTTCGATCTGTAGACGAATAGCACCGACCGCTTGTAAGATAGATGGCATGGCGTTACGTGGCGTAATGCGAACGTCGTGATGTAGGGGAGAGTTGATACCAGCTTCTTGTAGATTTTTTTCTATTTGCGGACGCGCACCATGTACCAATACTAGCTTAATTCCTAAG
>NZ_JBPYDC010000713.1:0-883 GCF_051847575.1 Psychrobacter sp. 1U2 | reverse complement strand
CTGAAGGCCAAGAAGTTGAGTTCACTGTAACTCAAGGCCAAAAAGGCCCACAAGCACATAACATCGTTGCTATCTAATTTGTCTTTATAGACAGCTAGATGAATAGATGTAGAAAAGCGGACCTTCGGGTTCGTTTTTTTTCGTCTATGATTTGGTATTTAAAGCACTGATAGTAGATGTAGTAATCGTTTTCCTTAAAAGGTTTTAGTCAATCATACTAAATTAGATGATAAACATACAAAGGCCTCCGACTATATGTAGTTGGAGGCCTTTTACGTTAAGTAGTGAGATGAGCATTCAAGAATGGACAGGCAAACTACTAGATAAAGCTAATGCCAATATTAATAAGGCCACCGCCTAGTATTAACCAGCCAAACATAATTGCACCTAAAATAAGCGGTCTAATGCCAGCTTGCTTGATCGCGCTCAGATGAGTGGTTAGACCCAGTGCAAACATAGCCATCGTCAGTAACACATCGTCTAGTAAAATCATGTTTTGCTCAAAGCTTTTAGACATTGGCAGCCATGTATGTAGTATGACAATAGCAATAAAGATAAAAGCAAACCAAGGTACGCTGACCTGTCTAATACGCGCTATAAACGATAATTTTTTATCGCTGTTTTGACCATCGCCCTTGGTCAAGGCAAATGATAAAACCAGTAAAAATGGCGCGAGCATCATGACACGTATCATCTTGGTGACAACTGCAGTATTACCAACCTCAGTGTTCACTGCATTACCAGCGACAACAACCTGTGCCACTTCATGGACAGTTGAGCCAGTATAGACGCCGTATTGCTCGGCACTAAGCCAAGGCTGTAACCAACCAAGGTGATACAAAAAAGGATAAAGTAGCATGGCTATAGTGCCGAACACGACCAC
>NZ_JBPYDC010000712.1:0-883 GCF_051847575.1 Psychrobacter sp. 1U2 | reverse complement strand
ACGCAGAAGGAATCGGTCTAGCCGCGTCACAAGTTGATCAGCATGTTCAACTGATCGTTATGGATTTGTCTGAAAACAAAGACTCACCTATGGTGTTTATCAATCCAAAAGTAACACCGCTAGTAGAAGAAAAACAACCATATGAAGAAGGGTGTCTTTCTGTGCCTGATGTCTATGATAAGGTTGAACGTCCCAATAAAGTACGTATCGAGGCAATAGATGAAAATGGTCAAGTCATTGATAAAGAAGTAGAAGGGTTGTTGGCTGTCTGTATTCAGCACGAGATGGATCATTTAAATGGAGTCATCTTTGTCGATTATTTATCAAGATTAAAGCAGACTCGCGCACGTGACAAAGTCCGTAAAGTACTTAAAGTACGTGAGAAACAGGGCGAGAGACAAGTGAGTAAAGAGACGCAGACAACTAATGCTTAACTTATGACGCTTAGTTTATTGTTTTCTTTGTTATTTGATTCTTTCTAAAGGCTGTTTTCAAAAGCTATCTTTGTTCCTAGAGATTAGCTCTATTTATTGTCTCGTTATTCTATTTGCCTTAAAGGCTTCTTCTCATGACCATGATCAAAATTGACCAATATTTTGACCCTACTGGCTGGAAAAAATTTACTAAAGCTGCTGAAGGTCGTGAGACGCCTTTGCTTGTGGTTGATTTGAGTCGGATTAAAACTAAATATGCTGAAATGGCAGATTTGTTCCCGACTGCTAAGATTCATTATGCAATGAAAGCCAGTCCTGCTGTGGAAGTGATCAACTTGCTGGCTGATCTTGGCTCAAACTTCGACTGTGCTTCTATCTATGAGCTTGATCGCGTTCTTGACTGCGGTGTCGATGCGTCCCGTATCTCTTATGGTAATACAATTAAAAAA
>NZ_JBPYDC010000711.1:0-884 GCF_051847575.1 Psychrobacter sp. 1U2 | reverse complement strand
AGTATTAAGTCGTCCCTTTGTCTTCTCTGCCGTGTTTTCGTAACTCAAATATTTATGATAAATCTCCCAAAACTGACAGCATATAGTAATAATACTAGCTAGTAATACAATGGGTGATATAAAGTCATCATTGCAAACCATCATATCGCTATTTAGCATGGTACTGACGTAATAAAACATGACAGTAATAACGATCGAAACAATAATCAGCTTAAGTCGATTTTCAGGCTCACTTAAGATGATTCGAATACCGATCAATAATGACAAACTCAGTGATAAGATGGTACAAAACTGCATACTTCCAATGACTGTTGACAATAGCATTACAACGATATTGGATGTCCAAAAGCTTGGTTGACGCCGGTAGTTGTAAATTAAAATCATTAGACTTGGTAGGCTTACAATTGTAAACAATACCATTGAAATAGAATTAAACTCAAAATGCATAGCGACCAGCACTACAGTAAGCAGTAGGACGAATATCTCTGGATAGTCAAACCGAGCATATTCTTGATTTTTCAATAAAGTCGATGATTTCAATCTACCTAAAAGAGGCATACTTGACAGTCGCTTAGATTAAGACAAGCTAAAAAAGCTTAGAAGAGTGAGTGTTAAATTTTATAATAAAATAGAGAGGAATACAGCTGGTTGATTGGCGGTAATGATCTATGTAGATGTTGTATAAGTTACTAGTAACGTACATTGCTAAAAATGAACAACAGTTAATCAATACTATTCATCCTAGATACCGTTTAACATTACTCAGTAGTGTCAGTAGTTGACGTTCTGGTTATAACGTAAGAAACAGTACAACGCAAAAAATATAAACGTAACCATTCGCCAAGTACTGTATCTAACATTGTATCTAACTGTTGATTAACAAC
>NZ_JBPYDC010000710.1:0-884 GCF_051847575.1 Psychrobacter sp. 1U2 | reverse complement strand
AACGGAAATCCTGACGCCAAATCAAAACGCAGCTGCGCACCAAAATGACTTAACGTACCAGTACCAGTACGATCACCTTTTTCAGTACCATCAGCCAATACTAGTTTTAATAAATCAAGATAAGCCGCTTCGTTCTTAGTAGTAATCATGACTTTTTAGATTCCATAGTCTTTGGTTTTAATGTATATCAATTTTAATGTCTCTCAACTTTCATACGTCTTAATAAGCAGATTGACGACCCCAATCATAAATATCGCGCTTGTAAGCATAAATGATTAAGAAAATACCGATAAGAATCATTGGTGCGCTTAGTATCTGCCCTTTAGTGACCCAGCCCAATAATATAAAGCCTTGATCGGCATCTGGCTGACGGAAGAACTCGACGATGAAGCGGCTAAACCCATAACCCAGCATGAAGACGCCAGTGACTGCCATACGTGGACGCGGCTTGGACGAATACCACCACAATAACAAAAATAATAGCAGACCTTCAGTAAGCGCTTGATAAAGCTGTGAAGGGTGACGGGGCAGTAAGTACTGTCCATTTATTTCCATCATCAACTCTTGCAACTGAGGGTTGGCTTGCAATTGCTGCATATCAAAGGCGGCGGCTTGTGGAAAGTAAGTCAGCCAATTATAGCCGCCATCAGATACGCGTCCCCATAGCTCGCCATTAATGTAGTTGCCGATACGTCCAAATAACAGCCCTGTTGGCACACAAGGCACAATGAAGTCGAGCACTTGAAAAGGCGTCTTTTTATATTTACGGGCAAAATACAGCATACCAAGCCCAACACCGATCAGGCCGCCATGAAACGACATTCCGCCTTCCCAGACTTTAAAGAGATAGGCTGGGTTTTGTAGTAATTCACCGAACTGATAGA
>NZ_JBPYDC010000709.1:0-886 GCF_051847575.1 Psychrobacter sp. 1U2 | reverse complement strand
ACCAAAGTCAGGCTCTGGACCTTCTAAGTCTGAACAAGAAAACGGTTACTTTGACATTCGTTTTTTTGGTGAGACTGCTAACAAGGATAGTATCAATACTAAGGTCACAGGCGATAAAGACCCAGGCTATGGCAGCACCTCACGTATGCTTGCTCAATCAGCCTTATGTCTTGCTCAAGATATCGCTAAAGAGGATGTGTTAGGTGGTTTTTGGACACCCGCTTCTGCGATGGGTGATAAGCTGTTAACGCGCTTAGAGACTCACGCTGGTCTTAGCTTTGAAGTCGTTAACCAATAATAACCGTAAAATATATTGTTAATAATAGCCGCACTTTAATTATAGAGTGCGGCTTTTTTGTTGCTTTGGGCTTTACTGTCTTAGACTTTCAAACGACTGGGTAAATTAACAGAGTGACAGTCGGGTCAAAATAAAAGAAGTAGCACACGACTAAACTAATATTTAGTAAATGTGCTAAATAAGTATTAGGGTCAGCAATGTTAAAGAACGATAATTGTGTATTTCGTACGTAAGTATTATTACCAATTTATGGTTATGTGCCACATAACGACACACTTCGTTAATGCAATGAAACAGCGGCACTCATTTATATCACGTACCCTTAATAAAGTTATCAACCTGTGAAGATTGTGTCTATAAAACTGATTAAATAAGATACCAATAACCAGTTCAAATAGCTAAAAAACGATAAGTTAAGAGCAAGAAAATAACGCTCAAATAACTGTTCTTTAAACTAAAATCTTAAAATAACGGTTGAGTAACAACGACAACCAACAGTCATTGAGAGGAATCTATTATGAAATTGAATATATTAACGACAGCCATGTTAGCGTCAGGCCTAGCTATGTTTGCGCATTCTGCCAATGC
>NZ_JBPYDC010000708.1:0-887 GCF_051847575.1 Psychrobacter sp. 1U2 | reverse complement strand
TTCTTCATCGTCATCCAAGGACCGCCATCTAACAACTCGGCGCCAAAACGCTCCGCAGCTAACTCATAGCCCCACTCTTTAAACGCACCTTCAGTAAACTTCATAATATTGCCTTTATGCACTAAGGTTACATTTGGCAAGTCATTATCGATAGCATGTTGAATGGCTTTGCGCACTAGGCGCTGTGTGCCTTCTTTTGATACAGGTTTGATACCGATACCGCAGTCTTCAGGGAAGCGTATTTTATCGACACCCATCTCATTTTGTAAAAAGTCGATGACCTTTTTGGCATCTTCACTACCCGCTTTCCATTCAATACCAGCGTAGATATCTTCTGAGTTTTCACGGAAGATGACCATGTCAGTCAATTCAGGATGTTGGACTGGACTTGGGACACCCTCAAACCAACGTACTGGACGCTGACAGACGTATAAGTCAAGCTCTTGACGTACTGCAACATTTAATGAACGAAAACCGCCGCCAACTGGTGTGGTTAATGGACCTTTGATACTGATGACATAGTCTTTTAAGACATCTAATGTCTCGCTTGGCAAGTAGTCACCTTCGTAGATTTTGGCAGCTTTTTCACCAAGGTAGGCCTCCATCCAGATGATTGATTTTTTGCCATGGTAGGCTTTGTCTACAGCAGCATTGACCACCTTTATCATGACAGGCGTGATATCTATACCGATACCATCACCTTCAACGAATGGAATAATGGGATTATTAGGAACGTTTAACGACAAATCAGCGTTGACTGTCACTTTTTCTCCGTCTCTTGGTACGATAACCTTGTTATAAGACATAAATAAAATTCCTTGATTATGTGTTAGGGTTCTCAGGCCCATTGATCACTTTGCTATATGACAAATATTTGCTATAAATAT
>NZ_JBPYDC010000707.1:0-887 GCF_051847575.1 Psychrobacter sp. 1U2 | reverse complement strand
CAAACGGCAGCCATCGTCAGTGCTTTACCGTTTACGATGATTATCTTGATTGCAATGTTTGGTATGTGGCGGGCGCTGCGTATTGAAGGTCACCGTGATGAAAGCTTAGCAAATGAAAACCGTTTGCCACCGCATCTGCTTAAGCTTGAGTCATGGCGCAATCGGATTGATTACATCACTGAGCAGCCAAGCCGCGAGGATGTTTTGGGCTATATTAAAGGGACGGTCATGACATCGATGAAGGAGGTGGCGGAGAAGTTTAAGGAAACGGGTTGGAATCCTGAAGTCAATTACGATGACACCAATAACCGGGCAGTATTAGAACTACAGTATGGCGATGATGTGGAGTTTTGGTATGAAGTGCGGTTGACGCACCAAGACATACCTGATTACTATAAGGACAGGGTCAGCAGTGAGATATCGCAAGATCACTATTACCGTGCCAAGGTCCATTTGCGCCGCGGTGGTCAGGTTTATGACTTGTACGGTTATCAATCAGAGTCGGTGATTAACGATATCATCGATCAGTTTGAAAAATATCTATACTTTTTAGAAGAGTCGCCTAATAGCTTACCTTGGCGTATGCAGGAACATGATGACGATATTACGCTAGAGCAGGGCAGTGTGTTTGATAAGTAGCATGTTTGATAAATAGTTGGTTTCATTGTTGAAACTGAATGTTTATTGTTGCAAGTTATTCACCTGAATGGCTTGCATTAAAACCAAGAACCCTTAGAATAACGGCTTGTTTTCTATGCAAATCAAGCCGTTTTTTATGTCTATAAATAATCCAGCCCACGCTGAATCGGTCGTACAATCTGCCAGCGATCATCCATTGTTGCAGCCGCTTAATATTGGCGGTTTGTCGATTGAAAATCGTATGATGG
>NZ_JBPYDC010000706.1:0-887 GCF_051847575.1 Psychrobacter sp. 1U2 | reverse complement strand
TGATCAATATTGAACGTAGATCATACTTATTATTAATAATATAAAAGGATGTTATGTGAGTTTTAAAACCAGTTTGGCGTTCTATAATGAATATAGCGTGCTAAACTGGTTTTTTAGTAGATAACTACTGAGAAAACTCCATTGTCATTTAGCCAAACTAGCTGTAGTTAATTTATTAGAAGCTACTATTATGGTTTGATTGTTTTCATCATTTTTACTTTCTCAGCAGTCTTTTTGACTTAAACACAGGATTAGATCATGCGCCAGTTGAGTACCCAAGATACCGATTTTGAACAGCAATTGAAGGATCTGCTGGCCTTTGAGACAGTCAACGATGTTGATCTGTTAAAGACTGTCGATGATATTATTACTCAAGTACGTCATGATGGTGATAAGGTGGTGCTAGCATTAACCCAAAAGTTTGATCAGCATCCAGCAACGACGATACAAGAGTTAGAATTGTCTAAACAATCACTCGCTGAAGCTTTTGATAATTTAGACGAAAAAGTAAAGACGGCACTGACTACAGCAGCGACGCGTGTGCAAAGTTTTCACAAACGCCAAATACAAGAGACATGGCAATATGAGGATGAGTTAGGTAATCGCTTAGGTCAAAAAGTCACGCCACTTGATCGCGTGGGTATTTATGTGCCAGGTGGGCTCGCATCTTATCCGTCTTCTGTACTGATGAACGCCATTCCTGCCAAAGTCGCTGGCGTCACAGAAGTTATCATGGTTGTACCAGCTCCCAATGGCGTACTAAACCCCTTAGTATTGGCAGCCGCGCATTTGGCACAAGTCGCTCGCGTGTTTACGATTGGTGGCGCTCAGGCCGTGGCAGCTTTAGCATATGGTACCAAAACTCTTCCAGCGGTAGATAAAATTAC
>NZ_JBPYDC010000705.1:0-889 GCF_051847575.1 Psychrobacter sp. 1U2 | reverse complement strand
AGGATAAACGCCAGCACAACCATTTTGACCAATGGTCGCGCCAAACGATGCTGAAAAATTCGCAATAGGTTTAGCAATACCAAGCTTATTAATTTGCACATCAATATTTAAAGGAATAGACGCTGCTGAACTACGTGAGGTAAAAGCAAATGTAAGTACAGGCGCAATTTTTCTAAAGTGTTTGATGGGTGAGCGCCCGGTTAATAAAATGATAAGTGCATGCATAATCAATACAATGAATAGGGCAACGTAGGAGGCAAGGAGGAATTTTGCTAATTGCCAAACTGCACTGGCATCGGTAGTGACAATGACTTTAATCATTAAGGCAAAAACGCCATAAGGAGTCAAACGGATAATAAAACGTACCAGTGCCATCACCCAACTTTGCAATATGCCGATACCGCGAATGATTACCGCACCTTTTTCAGGTTCTTTTGCATTAACCGTTAAAGCGGCTATCCCTAATAAACTGGCAATGACCACAGCAGATATCATCGAAGTGCTTTGTAAGCCTGCAAATGTCGCGCCGATACTAGTGGGAATGAAGCTTAAAATTAATCCTGGAATGGTCAGATCAGAGACTTGAGTGCTGCTCTCAACCATGCTTTGTCCACGCTCAATTTCTGCTTGACCAGCAACAATAGAGCTGGCATCAAGATTGAATAAATTGGCAATAATCGCGCCGTCTAAAGCAGCAAGCCCTGTCGTAATTAGTAAGGTGCCAATAATCCAGAAGCTCATAGAGCCAATCATGGACGCTTTTTCTAAACGAGCGATGGCTGCCAAGATTGAAATGAATACCAAGGGCATTGCAATCATCTTCAGCAAATTGACATAGCCATTTCCGACAATGTTTACCCAGGGTAAAAAATTACTGGTATCAATATTA
>NZ_JBPYDC010000704.1:0-890 GCF_051847575.1 Psychrobacter sp. 1U2 | reverse complement strand
CCATCATGTTTGGATCGTTCATCTCGTCAGGGTTCGTTTCAGTAATATTTACATCACTTTCTACTTCACCCGGTTGAGTAGCCAATAACTCACCATCTGGGCCTTCAATCTCAGCTTGTAAAGTATTAGGTGCAGGAGTATCGCGCATATCTGCTGGTGTAATATTGCCCTGATCCATAGGAGCAGCCATGGCGATACTTGGCATTACTAAAGCTGCGCCGATGATTAATGATAAAGTACGTTTTTGCATCAGTTAATTCCTTGAGTCACAAGTTTTATTAATCAGCTTAAAAATATGTTTAAGCTTGATCGTTATTCCTTTAGTTATCCATCTACTTAACGTCTTAAATATAACTGTTTAATATATTTAAAACGTCAACTGTAGATAGAACAAAATCATGACAACTGGGTTATAGGTTGTCATGACACATATAAGTAAAAGATTTATAAAATAGCTATAATCTCAACACGCAAAGTACCAGCTCTCATGCTGGTACTTCAGTAGTAAACTCATTAAAGGTCTAACAGATTGATGTATTCGTGTGACGATATGCAAGTGCTGTGTCTGTAAATATGTATAAATTTTGACCGATAATTTAGGATTTAATATCAATAAAATATGACACGTTATCCTTTGATGGTAAGCCAACTATACATTCTACAATGAGCTATTCGGCAGTATCTGGGTCCACAACACGTGATGATGTATCATTGTTAGGTACACGAGTAACTGGAAAAGTCTGATTGATTTCGATTTCATCAACGATTTGCTCGTCAGCTTCTTGACCAACAATCGTAGCACGCTCAGTACCATCTTCGATGGCTACTGCTGTACCTTCCGCCGTTTTGATACGTTTAATCTGGTCTTCTGGAGCATAGATGACCTCTTT
>NZ_JBPYDC010000703.1:0-890 GCF_051847575.1 Psychrobacter sp. 1U2 | reverse complement strand
GTATAATAAGGAACACTAATTCCACAGGTTTCCTTAATTTCGTCAACTAGCTTTTGTAAAATAATTTGTCGCTTATTAAAGAACTGTCCCTGTTGCCAAAGCTCAAGGCTCAGATTACGCACACGTTTACCAGGAATTATACCACCACCAATATCAACTGTTACGAAACCCTCATTAATTAAATTTTGAATCAATCGATGAGTGGTAGGTTTAGGGATATCTAGTATTTGCGATATCTCAAGCGGAGAGAGTGGTTTTGGAGCATAAGATATAATTTCAACGATCTCTAGTACTCGGGTAATCGACGACACCTTAGACATAAACAAAGCTCAACCAGATTAAAAAATAATATTATATTTAATTTATAACTACTTAGTATGCATAATCAAAAAAATAATAGTTATTTTAACATAATTTTATTTATTTAAATGATTAAAAATATAGCGTTAAATTTCTTCGATAGCTAGTTATTCAATAATTTTTAAAGGCCTATTCATGATTTTAATAAAGTGATGTTGCTTAACCCGATTTATTTTATATTAATAAAAATATAATTAATCTAGAATCAATTAACAAGGATTGTTTTGAATATGAAATAGAATTCTATTTTTCTCTATAGTCGACGCACTTTAAAAAGAATATAGCGTTACTGGAATGAATTTTGCGCAGCCTCTGGGAACGCCGCATGCAAGGAAAGTTTATGCCAGTAGCGCGTTTAAATCTATATAACAGTTTTATGTTCAAACCCCGATATTAACAAAATCACCTGAGAAAAACTTTCATACCTCAGTCTTCTACACTATATAAACAATAGCATTTAGGGTCTTTTCGAATAATCAGAGTAAAATAAATCCATGGTAATGGAGAGATTAATGATATTTCGGACACAA
>NZ_JBPYDC010000702.1:0-890 GCF_051847575.1 Psychrobacter sp. 1U2 | reverse complement strand
CTGCTGGACGGCTGTTTTTATATCAGTCTTCTCTGGCATTTGTCTTTTATATTGCGAAGATAAATATGAAGATGAGTTGATGACCTGTTGTTGTATTTTGTCGACATCTATACCGATTGGATAAGCATCAATCATTATATGGTGCGGAGCATCTAAGTCTAGGTTAAGCTCCAACTGCGCACCAGTCGATCGATTGGACTTAGCAAAATTTTGTGCTATATGTGCAGGGTTATTTGTAGACTCTTTGAGCATATTATTAGTTTTTAACATGCTATCGGTTTTTGACATACTATCGGTTAAGTGGCGGGTATTTAAATAGCTGTCCTTTAAATAATGGTTAAAGACCGCCAGACAATTTTCTTTATCTTGCTCAGTTTGTGTACCGAATACATCGTAATGAGCAAGGTGCTTAATCAATTCAGGACTTTGATCAAGCTTTTGCCAAAATGTGAGGGGAGCAAACGGGATGTGCAAAAACAAGCCAATACGGTTATTTAAGCCCAGCTGCCTACAATAATATGCCACACTTAAAAAGTGGTAATCATGTACCCAAATGACATCGTCGGGTTGAATAATCTTTTTTAATTGTTTGGCAAAAAGCTGGTTGACCGCTTGATAGCCTGCATAATCTTCTGGCGCTTGGCTAATCAGATGGGCTTGCTCATGCAACAGCAACCACAATACATTGTTAGCAAATCCGCAATAAAAATGCTGATATTGTTTAGAGGTGAGGGCAGTGGTCATATAAGTAATGTTCTTATTTGCCACTTGAACATCGGCATCGGTTGCAGTCGCTTGTCCATCACAGTTAAACTCATTGTCAACGCTGTCATCACAAGTGTCCACAATATCACCATTCCAGCCCATCCAAATGCCTGAGTTTCCTATTA
>NZ_JBPYDC010000701.1:0-890 GCF_051847575.1 Psychrobacter sp. 1U2 | reverse complement strand
GCGCTGAAAAAAAATAGTTTAGTGAGCACCAATTACTATTGACAATAAAAAAGCCAATCGTTAACGATTGGCTTTTTTATGTTTAGTTGTTTTGTCTTAAAGAATTAAGTTTACGAAAAAAGAGCTTGTTTATGGATAAGCTTGTAACGGTACAAGCTCTAGAAAGTTAGACTGCGTGTCGAGCAAGCTCTTATCAGGTGTCAGTCTCTTTTCCCACGTTTGTATCGAACGCTTCACGATCTTTTTCTTTGAACGCTTTGAATTCCTCAAACGCTCTGAATTGTTTGAAGCGTTCAAACCTTTCAAACGCTTTGAACGCTTCAAACTCTTGGAACGCTTTAATAGACTCTTCTTCTTTGCTTTTTTCAATTTCTATCATCGCTTGAGTGCCCTCAAAGGCATATTGGTATAATGCTTTTATATCGGGTCTATTGCCGATACGCTGTGTACGTGGACGTTCAGGTGCATCAGTTTGTTCAGCGCCTGTCGCACGTAAGCACTGGCGTATTTGGGTAGGTGTTAGGATTGCACTACCGCGGGCACGCGCCATACCTTGCAATGAGGCCACGGCTCCAACCACAATAGGTGATGCAGACGACGTGCCTGAAAAAGTATCTGTGTACCAAACGTCCTCGTCTAAACCGCTTTGTAGATCACCATAGCCACACGTCGTCACTTCACGACCCCAGCCTTGTGCATCGATCAGTGCGCCGTAGTTTGAAAAACCCAATCTTGATCTATCTGGTCCATGATCGCGTCCATGAGTACCAGGCGGCGGTGCTCCTGCGCCAACGAAAATAGCGCCAGAATCTCGATTTGATCGGCGAAAAGAATTACGCCAACTACTTGGAAAATTGTTTGGTCGCACCTCATAGATATCATCATCCAGA
>NZ_JBPYDC010000700.1:0-891 GCF_051847575.1 Psychrobacter sp. 1U2 | reverse complement strand
ATAAAATGAATAACGAGTAAGATATCCAATATCATAGGGCGATCCGTTGTTGTTTTTTTGAATGCGTTGTCGAGTTGAGTGAGGTGCTTAGTATAACTTACTCTAAACATTGGTGTGGTTAGCAAACGGTTAAGGCAGTAGGCTTGTTGTGTTAGGCAGTAGCGAATGGAGTATTTTAATGGTAAAGAATACTATCGTCATGCACATTTTTATGACATCACACTTAAATATATGCTAATCCAAACAAAACCGATGAAAAAACTGTCTAGTAATATTTTAAAAATTATGCCAAATTGCAGTGACTCAATTATACGCTGTTATTTTCATCTAAATACCAGCGGTATTTATAGCGCACTAAGTAGTTAAAACAATAATCATCGTTCATTTATAGTGATAAAGAGGCGATTAATCTTTATCTTGATAGCAATGTTAAAACCAACACTGTTAAGCAAAGCAGTATTAGGAACAGATACATGGAAGATTTCGTCAATACAATAAACGGCATCATTTGGAGCTCAGCGCTAATTTACTTGTGTTTAGGAGCTGGTCTATTCTTCTCAATAGTGACACGGTTTGCACAAGTACGTCTCTTTGGAGAAATGATACGTCTGATATTTAAAAGCAAAGCAAGTCGCAATGGTATCTCTTCCTTTCAGGCCTTGACCTTATCGTTAGCAGGACGTGTGGGAATGGGTAACATAGCAGGCGTGGCTGCAGCTATCGGCTTTGGTGGACCAGGCGCTGTATTTTGGATGTGGGTAGTTGGGTTTTTAGGGGCGACTACGGCTTATATCGAGGCGACACTAGCGCAGATATATAAAGAAAAAGATGCGACGACTGGAGAGTATCGCGGTGGTCCTGCTTATTATTTTGAAAAGGCGCTGGGACAAC
>NZ_JBPYDC010000699.1:0-892 GCF_051847575.1 Psychrobacter sp. 1U2 | reverse complement strand
AAGGTTATTGGTGTGATGAAGTTCGTCGATGATGGCGAAGTAGATGACAAAATCGTTGTCGTACCAGCTGATGATCGCAACAATGGTAATGCCTACAACAGCTTAGAAGATTTGCCAGAACAGCTCATTAAGCAGCTACATTTCCATTTTAGCCACTACAAAGACCTGAAAAAAGCAGGTACTACCGTGGTCGAATCATGGGGTGATGTCACGGAAGCGAAAGAAGTCATCAAAGAGTCTATCCAACGCTGGAAAGATATGTAAACTACTGCTTTAGGTGATAAGTAAGCATTATTTAAAATACCGCAATCATCTTTATGACGGCGGTATTTTTTTGTGTAAATTTAGGTCATATTGAAAAACTATCAAGTTGTAAAGGTTTTGCTTTATAGTCAGGCCAATAAAAAGAGAGTCAGTAAGACTGGGACAAGTTTTGCGCAGTCTCTGTCAGTGTAGACACAGCACGCAAGAAATTTTTTTCCCAGTCTCGCGTCATAATCTAGTGTATCCATTTAATTTAGTATTAACGATACCATCGAACAATAATTTTATAGAGATAACATTGCTATAATGGTTGGCATTCTTAACAAGCGCTCTAACGTCATCAAATAGCAAGGACCATCATGTTTAACTCCGACTCAAACTCAAAACCTGTCAGTGCAAAGCTACCCAAGTCTATTGGTATGATGGTCGAAAAAGGCAATCTAGTGATGGCAATCAAGACGTTGGCTCAAGACGAAAACATCAGCATGGACGCAGCAAAATTACGTATTGACGCCTATGAGACCGAGATTAAGAATAAACAACATCAAAACCTAACTACAATTGCCAATAGACAAGGCATCCCAAATGAAGCTTTAAGTTTCGATAGAGAACCAGAGGTAGAGACCAC
>NZ_JBPYDC010000698.1:0-893 GCF_051847575.1 Psychrobacter sp. 1U2 | reverse complement strand
GTGACGTTGTAGCTAAAGGTCAACCTGTTTTTGAAGACAAAAAACGAGTTGGTGTTATATACACGGCCCCTGCAGCTGGTAAAGTTATTGCCATTAAACGTGGCGAGCGTCGTGTCTTTGAAAGTCTTGTCATTGAGGTTGACCCAAACGGTGAAGAAGTAGAGTTTCAGCGCTATGACTCCCAGCAACTTGCTGACTTAGACTCGGAAGCCGTTGAAACCCAATTGCTTGCGTCTGGTGAATGGACTGCATTTCGCACACGTCCCTATAGCCGTGCTCCTGAAATCGGTGCACGTCCGCACGCTATCTTTGTCACCGCGATGGATACTAATCCATTAGCGTTCGACCCAATGCTACTGATTAATGAAGAGCTGCAAGCGTTCAATGACGGACTGGCTGTATTGTCTACACTCAGCCCAAGAACTTTTGTCTGTCATCATGGTGACGCTAAGCTGCCACCAGTTGCAAAGACTGCGGCTAATAATGTCACTGAGTATCATAGCTTTGCAGGCAAGCATCCAGCTGGTCTTGCTGGTACGCATATTCACTTTTTACATCCCATCAGCCGCGGCGTAACTGTCTGGACGATCGGTTATCAAGATGTGATTGCGATTGGTAAACTCTTTACGACGGGTCGCTTATATACGCGTCGTCTGTTAAGCCTTGCAGGTCCTGCAGTTAAGGACCCACACTTGGTTGCGACTGAGCGCGGTGCTGATATGACCGCATTGACAAAAGGTCAATTGATGGCAGGCGAGAATCGTATCATCTCAGGGTCGGTACTTTCTGGACGTAAGTTGTTCGATAATGTGGCTTATCTTGGTCGTTTCCACAATCAAGTTAGTGTATTACCTGAAGGCCGTGAACGACCAGCATTTCACTTCTTTAGTCCA
>NZ_JBPYDC010000697.1:0-893 GCF_051847575.1 Psychrobacter sp. 1U2 | reverse complement strand
CACCTGATTGCGCAGCTAATGCACGGCTAGCAATACTATGAGCACTGTGCTGATGACATTTATCAGTGTTATCAGCTGCTGCTTTCCAATCACTCTGTTTTAAACTTTGTATGATGGCGTCATAATCACTACTGGCAACGGCATACTCTGCAAGATTGGCTAATAGCGCGTCGTTGCCGTTACACATCGCACCCGTTAGCCCTAAAAACAAACCTGTTTTTGCTGGCATACGCTGTAGAAACCAACTGCCAGAAGCATCAGGGAACAGTCCAATGGTGACTTCTGGCATTGCAAATCGGGTGCGCTCAGTAACCATTCGATGACTACAACCTGCCATCAAGCCCATGCCGCCACCCATGATAATCCCGTCGCCCCAGAGGATTAATGGCTTTGGATAAAAATGCATTTGCCGATAAAGTCGATACTCATGACCAAAAAACTCTGTCGCATAAGGGTTCGGTAGCGGCGCACTGGTAGACATACTGTCATACAGCTTACGAATATCACCGCCAGCACAAAATGCCTTATCGCCAGCTCCTTTTAAGATGAGTGCCACTATCTGATCGTCACTTTCCCACTGCTCCAGCTGGTGGGCTAGTAACTGACACATCTCAACGCTAAGCGCATTAAGAGATTTGGGTGCGTTGAGTGTCATGATGCCAATCAGATGACCACAGTCTGTCGACTCGGTCTCAAATAATACGGGCGCGTCTTGAGTACTTGTCTCTACGGCTTTTTGATTGTTAATATTATCCGTCGCTGTCATAAAATCGACCTATCAAGTTTGAAAACAAGAATATTAGAATAAAAATGGATTTATTGTGTTTATTTATTCTGCCAAGTAGGCTTGCGCTTTTCTAAGAACGCTTGCACGCCTTCGCGCTGATCTTTGG
>NZ_JBPYDC010000696.1:0-893 GCF_051847575.1 Psychrobacter sp. 1U2 | reverse complement strand
AACGCGAGCACGAGCTATAAAAGCTGCTGCGCCCACATCTTTTACAAAGTTTACGCCATGATAACTGTCATCTGGGGTGTTTAATAGTGGAAAGCGTTCAGGATAATCACCCCACGCGAAGGTCCCACCATCAACGATAGCGCCACCAATTGAAGTACCAGTGCCACTCATATATTTGGTCAATGAATGAATGACGATATCAGCGCCGAACTCAAACGGACGACAGAGTGCTGGCGTCGCCACCGTATTATCAATCAATACAGGCACCCCATACTCGTGGGCGATATCACTGACCGCTTGAATATCGATAATATTGCCCAGCGGATTACCGATGCTTTCGGCAAAGACCATCTTGGTTTTATCATCGATCAAATGACGAATAGCCTCAGGGTCTTTGTGATCAAAAAAGCGAACTTCGATACCTTGGCGTGGTAGCGCATGAGCGAACAGATTATAAGTCCCGCCGTATAGAGTCGATACTGCAACAATATTGTCGCCTGCCTCACAGATGGTTTGAATGGCATAAGTGATGGCAGCCATACCAGAGGCGACCGCAAGTGCCCCAATACCGCCTTCAAGCGCTGCTACGCGCTCCTCTAGTACCGCATTGGTCGGATTCATAATACGGGTGTAGATATTCCCTGCAACCTTGAGGTCAAATAAGTCTGCCCCGTGCTGCGTATTATCAAAGGCATAGGAGCTGGTATGATAAATAGGCACTGCCACTGATTTGGTTGTCGGCTCAACAGTGTAACCTGCATGAATGGCAAGTGTCTCTAAGTGCGCAGTATTCTTTAGGTTATTGTCAGTATTATTCTCTGGTTGTCCATCACTCATCACATACTCCTTAACATTAATTGAAAACGTATTGAATAAAAATAATCTCTAAAAAA
>NZ_JBPYDC010000695.1:0-894 GCF_051847575.1 Psychrobacter sp. 1U2 | reverse complement strand
AGGCATATTGGGATCTACTTGTATAGTACCGCATTGCCATACTCGCCCCAAGCTGTCTTTGAGGCTAAACTCAATCTTAGGCCCGTAGAAAGCACCTTCACCAGGCAGATATTCCCAAGCTAGTCCTGAGCTATCCAAGGCGTCGGCTAAAGCTTTTTCAGCAAAATCCCAAGACTCATCACTACCGACGCGTTTCTCTGGACGCGTTGAAAGTTTCATAATAATGTTATCAAAACCAAAGTCTTCATAGACAGCAAGAGTAAGCTTAATAAAGTCAGCCACTTCCTGCTGAATTTGCGCTTGTGTGCAGAAGATATGTGCATCATCTTGAGTGAAACCGCGCACCCGCATCAGGCCATGCAATGAACCTGATGGCTCATTACGGTGACATGAACCAAATTCTGCCATACGCAGTGGCAACTCGCGGTAAGATTTCAAACCTTGATTAAACACTTGCACATGACAAGGGCAGTTCATTGGTTTTACCGCATAATCACGATTTTCACTCGATGTGGTAAACATATTGGTTGCATAGTTACCCCAATGTCCAGAACGCTCCCACAAGCTGCGATCAACGATTTGCGGTGTTTTGATTTCTTCATAACCATTATCATATTGTACTTTACGCATATATTGTTCAAGTACTTGATAAATCGTCCAACCATTGGCATGCCAAAATACCATACCCGGTGCTTGCTCTTGCATATGGAATAGATTGAGTGCTTTACCAATCTTACGATGGTCACGCTTTTCAGCTTCCTCAATACGTTGAATGTAAGCTTTTAGATCTTTTTTATCAGACCATGCGGTACCATAAATACGTTGTAGTTGCTCGTTCTTGGCATCACCGCGCCAACAAGCGCCACTCATCTTGGTTAATTTAAAGACCTTTAA
>NZ_JBPYDC010000694.1:0-894 GCF_051847575.1 Psychrobacter sp. 1U2 | reverse complement strand
ATTCAAAAAACTCTAGTGAATTTTAAAAGATATTGTGAAGCAGCTCTTGGAACTTATGATGATAGAGGAGAGTTTCATCCTACTTTAGAAACGTTAGATAGTAGTAACGCAGGGTCCGCATTAATGCATATCCATGCTTTACATGAAATTCAGTTAGAAGACTTTATCTTCCTTTCTAAAAATTCAAACTTAGTTCTTAATAAGTTGTATCAGGAGTGTGAGATCATGCCTAGTATGGAGTTACATGTTAAAGGTAATCAGAACGATATAGACTTAGCAAGAAGTACAATTTCTGTTTATGAAAAAGCAATGTCTAATATCGATGAGTGTTTACAAAGTTTATATGATGAACTTGAGTTTCCTTCTAAATGAAGCTAGTGTTTTCAAAGTTTGCAAGCGAATAGTTGATCTCCTAACTCTTCCTTTAAAAAGAAAAGGAATGAACTTGTAAAATAGGTAATCTGAGTCACGATAGATAGTGGGAAGAATGCAATCTAACCGCTAGCCCCGATTAGAGCGGATATACTGACGGTTTGGGTGAGTTACAATAGCTAGGTTTTGAGGTGGCTACGCGGAGTAAGAGACACATCAAACCTGAGCTAGTGCCTCACACAGATTGGCAGGTAGTAGCGAAAAGCGGGAATGGCTACTTTGTTAAAGTTATCCTTTAACCTTACTTCCGATTCTTCCGCGCACGCTTTTTACGCAAACGCTTTTCCTCTAACTTAGCCTCTTTTTTCGCTTCCGCTTGTGCGCGTATCTCTTCTACTAATAATAGCTCCACTTCACGCATTTTTGGTGTCTCTAACGTAATGCGCCCTAGGATGCCACTGCGCAGCTCATTAACTAAAATCTCAGACATACGGTAAGTATCAACGATGCCGCCTCTTTTTA
>NZ_JBPYDC010000693.1:0-894 GCF_051847575.1 Psychrobacter sp. 1U2 | reverse complement strand
ATTTCGATATCATTGGTTATCCAGACCATACCCTTGCCTGGCCGACGCTCTGGAGCAGCGACCAACCGCACGCTTTCAATAAAACCGCCCGGCCAACCTTTCATATCTCCCCAAACAGGCAGCTCGTCTGGCTGATGCAAGGCCTTCTGATCTTCTAGTCCTGCGACAGCACTGGTATCTTGAGTCATCAAACGCCAAGCGCGCGCAATAATACAATTACGACCACGACTACTCATGACTGCTTCTATTAATTCAATAGTCTTGCCTGGACGAATACAACGGGTAGTAACAGTAAACTCATCAAGTGGAATCAGTCCCAAGATATCAAGACTAATACGAGCAACTCGCATATTGGCTTGCGGTACAAACTTTTCCAATTCGACAGTCAATAACCCAGTCGCTGGCGCCATATGCTGCTCATGCTCGTTCCAAGCGCCTTGTGCATGCTTGGTTGGTTGATAGTGTGCCACGCAACTACCATCGGCTTGTTGCTCGCGGTTTATAAATTTATAGTAAGCTGACATAACCATCCTTAGTTTTTGAATGTAGTATTTTTAGATATAGTGTTTTTAGATGTCGTAAGGTTGTGTAACCTATAGAATACTCGAGCGTTGATCTATTTTTACGCCCTATTTAGTAAACTCTTGTTTTTTCATCCTAAGAATCTTGCGGCTCTTTATCATCAAGAACAATAAGAAAATGACAGTGGCGATTAGAAGTCCGTAAAAAAGATTGTATTCTTTTATAAAGTGCACTGTGTTTAGACCAAGCAACATGACCAGCAGCCCAATGACAAACATATTAACTGTTAATTGTCTGTTAATCTCATCAAGTGTCGCCTCTGACAATACAAATCTTTTTTTCTGTTTTTTCATGTCCCTTGGCCTATTTACC
>NZ_JBPYDC010000692.1:0-896 GCF_051847575.1 Psychrobacter sp. 1U2 | reverse complement strand
CGCCTTGCGTAAGCTGATTGAAAATATTTGCGATGTGAATGTATGATAGAAAGTAGCGCGTTTATCATACCATTAAGCCGCAAGTATCACGCTAAATCATTCGATTAAAGCATCTTGCGGCTTAACAGTTCATTCATAATAGTTGTAATTGAAATAATGCTATTTGGTCGTTTTTATCACGCGCCTATTATATTAAATAATCAGACATATTGCATGACGATACTACAAGATTTGTAACTAAAACGCTAAAATCTGTCTTTTATTAGCCTAATACTTAGGCTAAATATAGAATTGATAAAACCTTTAATTTTCGTTTGTCCTATTATCGATATTCACAATGAATTGTCAAAGAAAACATACGAATTATTCTGACCAAAAAACTTGATGCCTACTCATTAATTGCTTTGCTATAAAAAACAACACAATACCTGACATTCATAAGTGAGATTTTAGCTGTGCAATAGCATGGTCTAATACCTGTAAACGAGCATAACGCTTTTGGTTGGTTGCGATGACACACCAGGGCGCGCTAGTAGTATTGGTACGTGCCAGCATATCAGCTGCTGCTTGAACATAGTCTGACCATTTATCACGATTACGCCAGTCATCATCAGTGAGTTTAAATTGCTTATGCGGCGTCTCGCGGCGATCCTCAAAGCGTTTCAACTGCTCTTTTTTATCAATGGCAAGCCAGTACTTTATGACAATCGTTCCTGATGCCATGAGCTCTGCCTCAAAACGATTGATTTCATCATAAGCGCGTTGCCATTCTGACTCATCTATCAATGCTTCGACACGCTCGACCAATACCCGTCCATACCAAGTACGATCAAAAATAGCGATACGGCTCATACGATCCGTTTGTTCATTTGGCAAACGTGTCCAAAACCGCCATA
>NZ_JBPYDC010000691.1:0-896 GCF_051847575.1 Psychrobacter sp. 1U2 | reverse complement strand
CGTGTGGCTCGTGAATGGCTCATTAATCTGCCTTACGAGTTATCAGAAAGTGAGCGCCATCAGCTAGCAATAGATTTTGCCCAAAAGATTTGTGATGATATGGATGTAATCGCTGATGTATGTATTCATCGTCCTGTAATGAAACTTCCATTCGATCCGAACGCTGAGCCGAGCTCGAAACGATTACGTGAAGGAGAAGAAAATCCTGACCCACGTAATTTCCATGCCCATATTATGGTAACCACTCGAGCGCCCACTATTGGGCCTAATAAGACATTGGCCTTTGATCCAAAGCTCAAAGTACCATTTGAATGGTCCAACAAAAAACGTAAGGCTCATGATCTGCCATCATCAATGCAAGAAATTAAGCGTATTCGTGAACTCTGGGTAAATACCGCCAATAAAGTGTTAGCCGAATATAATCTGCCGTTAATGGATGCACGTAGTTACAAAGATCAGGGGCTTGATCAGCAACCCACCATTAAAATGGGCGTAAAAGCGACAGCAATGGAACGCCGCGGCATTATGACCGAAAAAGGCGATATTAACCGCGCTATTAAAACACGCAACAACCTAGTGGCTGAGAATCATATTAGACAGGAAGCAGACAATGAACGACGAATTAGCGCACTTAGAAAAGGACTTGCTTGGGCAACTGAGAAAAATGCAAGACTACCTGGACGCATTGGAGGCACAAAACAACGAACTGACTTTGCAAAACAACTCTCTGGAAGCTCAGAACCTCTCATTACATACTGCACAGGACAGTCTCATAGAACGGCAGCTCGAGTTGACGACACAAAACGATGCGTTGAAGACGCAAAATCAGGCATTGCTTGGGCAGCTAAACGATGCGAAAACCTACCAAAGCGATGTGATGACACAAAACAAAGAAT
>NZ_JBPYDC010000690.1:0-896 GCF_051847575.1 Psychrobacter sp. 1U2 | reverse complement strand
GAAAGTTATTCATAAAATTCCTAAAACTTATTGAGTGTTAATTGAATAAATGGTTTGCAAAAAATTGAGCAATCGTCTGATTCGTTTTTGTTATGTGGGCATTGTACAGTAACTAGACCGGTCGTCTAGTGCTGTTTACAAAACTCTCGTATATTTATAATTTATGCGAAACTGAGTATAAAATAAGAAGGTGAAAATATTCGTGCAGAACTTAGGGTGCAAGCCTAATAGCTCATCTGCTGTTAAGCGCTACTCGGTTTATTTTGAGAGTATCTTAGTTAGAATTAGGTGACCGGTGACAAACAAAGGCACATATCCAAAAGAGAGTAAGTCTTAACAATACTTTTACAAAATCGAGGTTAAGTATAGGAAAGAACTAGCTACAAAGGCAAAGAGCCGCTATTAGCGACCCATCTCAGTGGTCGTCATTTGCCATACTTCTGCAAGTGGCGTATTGGTTTGGCTAATTTTAGCGATCAAGCTGGCACCAAGCCAAGCAAAGTACCATCGCTTCGCCATACTCTCTGCGGCTATATTATCCAGTTTTGGTACAGAGTTATCTGCCCAGCCTGCTTTGATTTGTTCGGCGAGCCAGCTAATGGTTTGCTGGTAGCCAGCATAGAGTACTTTACGCATGGGCTCTGACATATCGGCAACTTCAGCACTGAGCTTAACGACCAAGCATTTTTCGTGATCGCAGCCGTTTTGCTGAGTGTCATACCAGCTTTGAAAGTAGTCATAAAGCTTTTGCTGTGCGCTGATATCTTGTGCGTCAATAGTCTCAAGGCGGTTCTTATAATTAGTAAAGTAATGATTGATAATGGCTTCACCAAACGCTTCTTTTGAAGCAAAATAATGATAAAAAGACCCTTTAGGCACGCCTGCTGTATCTAATA
>NZ_JBPYDC010000689.1:0-897 GCF_051847575.1 Psychrobacter sp. 1U2 | reverse complement strand
ACCTAGATTGCACTATGTTATGTTCTTTAGGTATCGATTACCCTGTAAGGTCACTCAAGGAATAACATTCAATGGAATTGAGACATTTACGCTACTTTGTAGCAGTAGCAGAGGAAAAGAGCTTTAATAAGGCAGCAGAGCGTTTGTATATTTCACAACCGCCACTGAGCCGGCAAATAAAGCAGTTGGAAGAAGAAGTCGGGGTGATGCTGATTGATAGAGATAATAGACCTTTGAAACTTACTGAGGCTGGCGAGTTTTTTTATGATCATGCTGTTCAGAT
This sequence comes from Psychrobacter sp. 1U2, assembly GCF_051847575.1. Taxonomy (NCBI): domain Bacteria; kingdom Pseudomonadati; phylum Pseudomonadota; class Gammaproteobacteria; order Moraxellales; family Moraxellaceae; genus Psychrobacter; species Psychrobacter sp. 1U2. Next base: position 614 of record NZ_JBPYDC010000689.1, on the reverse strand, counting down.
ACTCGCAAAGTCTGACAAATTAAAATCTATGACAATGCGTAAGGCCAATTTTGATAACTCAATATCTATAGGTTTTGTGTCCTCGATACTCTATGGCATCTTACCGAAAATTATTGCCCGCTTTCGCGCATGCTATCCAAATATAGAGATTAAGCTGCGAGAGCTTAACTCATGGGAGCAAACACAAGCCCTTACAGAGGGTAAAATAGATGTGGGTTTTGGACGGATGTTATTTGAGGACGCTTCTATTAGGCGTATATTATTAAGAGAAGAAAGCTTAGTAGTCGCGGTTCCCAAAGACCATGACTTAGCAAAAGAGCAAAGTAGAGTAGTAAGTCTCATGGATTTAACCAATGAGAAATTGATACTCTATCCCACCGGACCTCGTCCCAGTTTTATTGACTATGTCTTGGAGCTATTTGAATCTCGTAACCTAAAAGCCAATTATTTTACTGAGGTGCGAGAGCTGCATGTTGCTTTAGGATTAGTCGCAGCAGGAGAAGGTTTGACGATCGTGCCTAAAACCTTAGAGCATTTGCGTAGTCAGGAAGTGATTTATATTCCATTTGAAAACGATCTATTAACGTCGCCTATCATCATGAGTGTTAGACACT
>NZ_JBPYDC010000688.1:0-897 GCF_051847575.1 Psychrobacter sp. 1U2 | reverse complement strand
ATCATACCTTAGAGGTGAGTGACGAAGAGTTATCTCAAGCCACGCATCTGAGTTATACCTCAGATATTCAAGCACTCAAAGACTGCAACTTTTTTATCGTCACGGTACCGACACCGATCGATGATTTTAAGCAGCCTGATTTGACACCTTTAATTAAAGCCTCAACAGCAATAGGTGGCATTATCAAAAAAGACGATATCGTTGTCTATGAGTCTACCGTTTATCCAGGGGCAACAGAAGAAGTATGTATCCCTGTACTTGAAGAGGTGTCTGGATTGGTATTTAACCAAGACTTCTATGCAGGTTATAGTCCTGAACGTATTAACCCAGGTGACAAAGAGCATAGAGTAGTCAATATTCTAAAAGTCACTGCAGGCTCTACGCCTGAAATAGCAGACTTCGTCGACGATGTATATAACCTAATTATCATTGCTGGTACGCATAAAGCTGCGAGCATCAAGGTTGCAGAAGCAGCAAAGGTTATCGAAAATACTCAAAGAGACGTGAATATTGCTCTGATTAACGAATTAGCCGTTATCTTTAACAAGATGGATATCGATACCGAAGCAGTACTTACCGCAGCAGGTACTAAATGGAACTTTTTACCGTTCCGTCCAGGTCTAGTTGGTGGGCATTGTATCGGTGTCGATCCTTACTATTTGACGCATAAAGCACAGGCTATCGGTTATAACCCTGAGATCATCTTGGCTGGCCGTCGCCTTAACGATGGTATGGGAGAGTATGTCACGACTCAGCTCATCAAGAACATGATCAAAAAACGTATTCAAGTAGAAGGCGCAAAGGTGCTCATACTTGGACTAAGTTTTAAAGAAAACTGTCCTGATGTACGTAATACCAAAGTTATCGATATTGTCCATGAGTTAAAAGAATATAACA
>NZ_JBPYDC010000687.1:0-898 GCF_051847575.1 Psychrobacter sp. 1U2 | reverse complement strand
GTAGAAACATTGGATTGTTCTACATTATTGCCCTTGGTGAAAATTTGAATAACACCGCCCATGGCGTCAGAACCGTAAATACTAGAACCAGAGGCACCGTATAAAATTTCGATGCGATCAATTTGGTCTGCGGATAACAAGTTCAGAGAAGGGCTGCCTAAGGAGATAGAGCCATATCGTATACCATCGATAATCACCAATACTTGCTTACTATCAAAGCCACGCATATAAAAATTACTGGCTGTACCCATGCCGCCACTTTGGGTAATATTGATACCAGGCTGATTTTTTAGTACATCAGTGACAGTTTGACCTCGATAACGCTGCAACTCTTCGCTATTAATCACCCGAGTCTGAGCAATAACGTTACTGGTTTTAGTAGGCGTACGCGTGGCGGTGACGACGATTTTATCAAGCTCAACTTGTGGCAGCTCATTATTATCAGTGACAGTATCTAGTTCAGGGCTGACAGGTGTGACAGCCATTGCTGTATTTATAGAAAGTAAGCCCAATACGCTTAAAATACTACAACGTAGATAAGTAGATGAAGAAGAGCGTGATAATAACATAATGATTTCCAAGGTTACGAAAGCAAAGATTGAGAAAGAAGTGTTACAAAAAGTAGTGGACAGCTTATACAACGCTTATTATCTATAAAAACGATTACTTTATAAACCATTTAAACCTAATGTTTCCTCATGGTAAGTTGAATGTTTTTCACCATACACTGCGAGAAGTTCATGCAAATACTTCGGCAATATTTTTATAACTCTTTAATAGATGAGGATGACATAGTATAAATAAGAATTAAAAATATAAATTACTATGAAAACGTGCAATCAAAGCCACTAATTTTATGAATAATTGTTATGATAGCGGCAGATATTATCCATTATCA
>NZ_JBPYDC010000686.1:0-900 GCF_051847575.1 Psychrobacter sp. 1U2 | reverse complement strand
ACAGCTTGGACTTATGGATGATTTATATTATAGATAGTCTAGCCTCTAGTAAGCTCTCTTCTGATTTGCACAAAATATTTTTATAAAGAATAATTTTAATTAATACCTCACTAACAATCATTACACTGATAATTATCAAAATCAACTAAGGATAGTAGTTATGACCACTAATACTGAAAGTAATAACAACGCGTATAGCGACTTTCATCTGCAGTATATTGCAGGGGAGTGGCAAAGCGGGCAAGATGACAGCGTCAATACTGATGTCAACCCATACAGTGGCGACACGCTGGTCGAGATTAAACAGGCGACCAAAGAGCAGCTTAATGACGCTTATCAGGCAGCAAACACAGCACAAAAAGAATGGGCGAAAAAGACGCCAGCTGAGCGTGCTGCGGTCTTATATAATGTCGTCAAGGTCTTAGATGAACGTCAAGATGAAATAGTCGATTGGCTCATTAAAGAGTCGGGCAGTACGCGCATCAAAGCAATGGTAGAGTTTGGTAGTGCGCATGCGATTACGCTTGAAGCGGCAACTTTTCCTAACCGCGTCCATGGTGAGATTCGTCCATCGAATATACCTGGTAAAGAAAACTTCGTGTATCGTGAGCCAATCGGTGTCGTAGCCGTCATTAGCCCATGGAATTTTCCGCTACACCTCACTCAGCGTTCTATCGCACCAGCGCTCGCACTTGGTAATGCAGTCGTACTAAAGCCTGCCAGTGATACCCCTATTACAGGTGGCTTATTGCTCGCCAAAATATTTGAAGAAGCAGGTCTGCCAAAAGGATTGCTTAACATCGTCGTTGGTGCTGGTAGTGAGATTGGTGATGCCATCGTCACGCATGATATTCCAAGCTTTGTATCCTTTACTGGTTCGACCTCTGTTGGTAAGCACAT
>NZ_JBPYDC010000685.1:0-900 GCF_051847575.1 Psychrobacter sp. 1U2 | reverse complement strand
ATACAGCCTCACGTCTGATAGGGGCGCCGCCAGGTTATGTCGGTTATGATCAAGGCGGTCTGCTTACTGAAAAAATCAATCAGCATCCGCACTGTGTATTGTTGTTTGATGAGATTGAAAAAGCGCATCCTGATGTTTTCAATTTACTATTGCAAGTCATGGACCACGGTACGCTAACTGACAACAACGGCCGTGTGGCTAGCTTTAAGCAAGTTATTGTTATTATGACGACCAACGTGGGTGCAGATAGTATCAGTCGCTCATCTATGGGCTTTACTCAACAAGATCACAGTCGCGACAATACTGAAGCGCTAAAACGAGTCTTTACGCCTGAGTTCCGTAATCGTTTAGATGCGATCATTCAGTTCAATCCTTTAGATACAGAAGTAGTGATCTCAGTTGTTGATAAGTTCTTAGTAGAGCTGCAAGTACAGCTTGATGACAAACAGGTCACTTTAGAGATTGACGATGAGGTACGTGACTATCTTGCTGATAAAGGGTATGACCGTTTAATGGGTGCGCGTCCTATGCAGCGTCTAATACAAGATGAGATTAAAAAACCATTGGCAAATATGATTTTGTTTGGTGATTTGGTTAATGGCGGAGTGGTACATATATCTCTAGAACCGGAACATGATGAAGAATCTAATACTACTTCTAACGAAGTTTTGTTGAATAAAGATGAGGCCACATCAAGTACTAGTATGCAAACTGATAAAGGTTCAGCGGATAGCCGTATTATTCTAACTGTGGTTGAAACTCATGAACCACATTCAGACTCTGAGTCATTAGCAAGTTAACAATATTCTTTCTTTAGATAAAAAACGGTTACTTAGGTAGCCGTTTTTTTGTGATATTCGATTATGCGATTGCTATACTTTATAACAAATTTGGCATAAC
>NZ_JBPYDC010000684.1:0-901 GCF_051847575.1 Psychrobacter sp. 1U2 | reverse complement strand
CGTAATGTGCGAACAATTCACGATGCGCCATTAGCTCATCAAAAGTAATCGCAAAAATACCATGACCACCGAGTGCAAATTTTAGCCAGTCAAACTGAATGTCTGGATAAGCTTGTCTAAGCGCCCACTCACTATCACCCACTTCACACACTAACAAGCCTTCAGGACTTAGATATTCTGGCGCTTCAAATAAAATACGATGCACCAAATCCAGTCCATCTTGTCCAGCAGCCAGTGCTTGCTCAGGCTCATATAAAAACTCAGGCGGTAAGTCGGCCATGATAGCAGCATCAACATAAGGAGGATTGGTCACAATAAGTTCATATTGATTTTCCGCTGGAATCTTTGCAAATAGATCTGATTCGATCACGTTCACTTGATGACCAAGATCGTGATGATCAACGTTGACCATCGCCACTTCTAATGCTCCTTTGTCAATATCAACCGCATCGACTAAGGCATCGACAAAACGTGTCGCCAGTGCAATAGCAATACAACCTGACCCAGTGCATAGATCTAAAATACGCTCTGGTTGTGACAATTGTTTCATATCAAGCCCATGATCATAAAACACAGCCGGTTGACCATTAACAGTTGCACCTAGAGGCTTTGCAAGCTCATTGACATCAAAATATGGGTGAAACTGCTGGCGGATTAACTCCGCTATGGGCGAGCGCGGAATAAGAACGCGTTCATCGACATAAAAAGGCAGATCACAAAAATAGGCCAAATTGATTAGGTAACTCAGCGGTTTTCGTTCAGCGATACGCTCTTCTAATAAGCTTAGCACCTGCTGTTTTTCTGACGTCGTCAAACGGCAATCAAGTATTTGCTCATTGGCGGCCCAATCTAAAGACAGAGAATGCAAAACAATCGCTGACGCTTCAGCAAACTCGTCAGT
>NZ_JBPYDC010000683.1:0-902 GCF_051847575.1 Psychrobacter sp. 1U2 | reverse complement strand
ATAGTTAAGGAAGATATATGAGTATTAGTCAGGTCATCGAAAAAATCGAATCACGCTACGCCCATCAACCTGAATTTATTCAAGCGGTTAAGGAAGTTGCTCTTACCATTACCCCTTTATATGATGCTCATCCTCAATACGAAAAATTCAAAATATTTGAGCGCCTAGTAGAGCCTGATCGTGTTATCGCTTTTCGTATCAATTGGGAGAACGACAAAGGTGAGGTTCAAGTCAATCGTGGCTGGCGGGTACAGTTTAGTAATGCCTTAGGCCCTTATAAAGGTGGCGTACGGTTCCATCCTACTGTCAACCAATCCGTGTTGAAGTTCTTGGGCTTTGAACAAATTTTCAAAAATGCTTTAACTGGTTTGCCTATGGGCGGCGGTAAAGGTGGTTCGGACTTTGATCCTAAAGGAAAATCAGATAGCGAGATTCGCCGGTTTTGTTATGCCTTTATGCGTGAGCTGCATCACTATGTAAATAAAGACGTTGACGTACCAGCTGGTGATATTGGTGTTGGGGGGCGTGAAGTGAGCTACATGTTTGCAATGTACAAAAATCTGACTCATGAGCATGGCGGCGTGTTGACTGGTAAAGGTGTGGGTTTTGGTGGTAGCTTAATGCGTACAGAAGCCACAGGCTATGGTGCTGTCTACTTCTTAGAAAATATGCTCACAGCGCAAAATGAAGATATTAAAGGTAAAAAGGTATTAATATCAGGCGCGGGCAATGTCTCACTACATGCCGCTGAAAAAGTCTGTATGCTCGGAGGCATCGCAATCACGGTGTCTGACTCAAAGGGCACTTTGTATGATGAAAAAGGCTTTGATCAAGAAAAAATTAATTGGCTAAAAAACCAGAAAGAACAAAGCAAACCGCTAGCTGATTATGTCGATGTCCAT
>NZ_JBPYDC010000682.1:0-902 GCF_051847575.1 Psychrobacter sp. 1U2 | reverse complement strand
CTTGGATTATCAATAATGACTACCGCCAGTGGTGCTTGCTGCCGTACTTGAGCATTGAGACGCCATGTCATGTCTTTTATAGTCTCTTGAACCCAAGGATCATGCTCCATCTTGGCACGGCCATTGATATTTTGTAGTGACCACTCACCCAGCAGCTTGTTTTGATACTGGTCAGCGAAGCTTAAACCCTGACCTTGCAAATTTGGTAGCTGTAACTCATCAGATTTTTCGGTTTGCCAAGTGCCATACGTTGAGCCTGTCATTAATGCTGATGGCGTTGATGATGTTATCGGCTGCGGGGTAACAGTAGCAGCATAGCTCTGATGATCAACAAGTAGCGGGAGCACAAGCAGGCCTGCATACCGTAATATAGGCTTTTTGCATAGCCAAGATAACCGCCACAATCGAGTCTGCGGTTTGTCGGCTGTACGCTGATCTGCTATAAGCTCGTTGCTTAAAAGGCTATTTAAATAATTCAAAGGTATGTCCTGTTCTATTAGCTACTAATGGCCATAGCGTTTTTTGACTATACGAGGTTGGCTATACAAGGTCAATTTTTATGATGATTTTAATAGCTCAATCATAGCGTTGACTATATTCAACTGCTTTTGCTCTACTACAGTTTGTTATAATATAACCGTTATTTCAAAATAGTTATGTTTCATATTGACGATGTTTTTACTTTGCAGTAATTTGCAACGATTTTAAACGTTGGGTTTTAAAGTTTAATTAATCATGGCTCAGATGTTAAGGATTTTATCTATGTCTGCAAAAGGCAATTTAAATACTACGATATACATACCTCATCAGGTCTGTTTACAGCAATCATTATCTGCTACCGAGCAAGATAAGATTGCGTCTTTACTGCGTTTATTACCAACCTACTACATCAATTATATTGA
>NZ_JBPYDC010000681.1:0-903 GCF_051847575.1 Psychrobacter sp. 1U2 | reverse complement strand
AAGGCTGCCGTTTTGCTGTTGAGGATGATGGTATCGGTATTGCACCCCAGCATATCACGCGGTTGACTGAGCGTTTTTATCGTATCGATAGTGGACGTAGCCGTGCCACAGGCGGCACTGGGTTAGGTCTCGCAATTGTCAAACACGTCCTATATCAATACGATGTAAACTTACAAATTGAGTCAACAGAGGGCGTAGGGTCGACGTTTAGTGCGTTGTTCCCCGCCAACCATGTACGATCTGAGCCTACGCTTTAGTCTTTTTGTAAAAGTGGGTAAGGATTGACAGCACTGCCGCTGATATAAATACCATAATGTACGTGCGGCGGTGTACCTTTGGCATTACCACTGTCACCAACATAGCCTATGATATCACCAGCATTTACCCAGTCGTTGGGAGTTATATCAGCATAATCTTCTAGGTGTGCATAATAATGTCCTGCACCGCCAGGACCTACGACCATCACCACACGTCCGCCTAATGTATTTTCGCCAACCTTACTGACAATGCCTTGCGTCGTTGACTGTACTGGTGTGCCGCGCGGCGCAAAGATATCGATGCCTTCATGCGTGCGACCTTGGCTACGAGCAGCGCCCCAAGTATCGGTCAAGTGCTGATCTGGTAGTGGACTTGGCAAGCTATCTTCTGTTGGCAACTCTTGTTGTAGCAGACTCAACTGTTGCCATTTTGCGACGACAAAGGACTGTGTTTGTTGACTGATACTTGGGAGAAGTTTGTCGAATACAAATAATAAGGCCAATAGCACAGCAGCTTTGATTAACACACTCAGCATACGGCGCAAACGTGCAGGCTTTGGTTGCTGGTTTTTTTGATCTACTGGCATCGACATCTCTTATTGTGTTTTGTGGTTTACTCTAAATCGTGTTGGACATTTACAAAGGT
>NZ_JBPYDC010000680.1:0-903 GCF_051847575.1 Psychrobacter sp. 1U2 | reverse complement strand
GCCTATTTTAACAAGTTTGCGCCCATTAATGGCTATTAGATGATGAATTATTCGCAGTTATTGACGATTATTAGCCGTTTTGCCATTTATTCGTAGTTATTTGAATTTGACGGTATTAAATGTGAGAAAAGAAAAGGCAGCAATATCGATAATAAGGAAGCTTTGCGCTTACTAATCGCATTTTATACGCAATTAAGTAAACAAAACCATGCATTTATAGCTACTATAAGGTTAAGCGCAAAATAAAAGTGACGGAGATAAACGATGACTAAGCCATTGAAAGGGTTACCCCAAGAGTTACTTCAAGAGACACTCAAAAACACCCAAGACTACATCCTAACCAAGTCTGATATCGAAAATACGCCTGAGACCAAGCATGTTCACCAGTTCAATGAGTGTGCTATTCGGCATACGGTTTCGTTGAGTGACATCACTGGTCTGACTAAATTTGGTCTGCATCTTGTGCGCGTTGAGCCGGGAGATGAGACCACGCAGCATCATTATCATGAAGAGTCAGACGAATTTGTCTATGTATTATCAGGACAGCTTTCATTGCGTTATGGCGATAACAATTATCCGTTAACTGCTGGCGACTTCGTAGGTTTCCCCGCGCATGGAGCTGCCCATTCTATGCTCAACGATAGCGATACAGACGCAGTCTATCTGATGGGCGGAAGCAGACCGCCGATTGATATTTGCAATTACCCAGACATCAATCGAAAAATGTATACTATCCACGGAAAAAAGGAATTTGTAGACTTAGAGAATCTAGGCAAGGTATAGAATTTAACAACCAATACAAAGAGAAAACAACATGGGCAACACTGATAACAGTAAAGGCAATAAAAAACCTGATAAATCTAAGTCAGGTCTCGGGCTATCAAAAGAATATCTTCCAGACTA
>NZ_JBPYDC010000679.1:0-904 GCF_051847575.1 Psychrobacter sp. 1U2 | reverse complement strand
TAGCGCAATAAGCTGTTGCTTAACACTTGCATGCCGCAGCATTAAAGATGACTCAGTAACTTCAATATGTAACTGATGAGGTTGAATAGAATGGTGCGTGAATAGATTGGTTACAAAGTCAAAAAATTCAATATGGCTAAATTCTGCAGCATCGGCATTGATGCAGACATGTTGCGTAAAATTCATCGACTCCCAAATACGAAGCTGCTCAGCGATTTGAACAGCCATCTGACAAAATAAATCAAATGACAGTTTGTGCTTAATAATAGCTTCAATAAAATCTTTTGGTTGTAGCAATCCACGCGTAGGATGCTGCCAACGTACGAGTGCTTCAAAACCAGCGATAGCGCCCGATTCTAAAGTGACTTTAGGCTGATAATAGGGCACGAACTGCTTGGCCGATATGGCTTCACGTAGCTCAGTCTCTAACTGCAAACTGTCGATTGATTCGTGGTTTATCTCGTCGTTATACCAGCAGACATCATCTCCGCCATGCTCTTTGGCATAATGTAACGCTTTTTCAGCTTTATTTAGCAAACTGCTTAACTGGTTACCGTCTTTAGGATAATAACTGACCCCAACCGATATCTGTAAATAAATACTGGTATTTTTTAATACAAATGGTCGCTCGCACATATGCATCAAGCTATCAAGCTCGTGGCGTACTAGATGAGCATCACTAAACTCGAACAATAGCCCAAAATCATCACCGCCTAAGTGTGAAAAACATAGTAGCTGGTTGAGCTCAAGGGCGTTTACTCTAGCAACAAACTCTTTTATAAGCTCATCAACATTGTCTTGTCCAAGGTTATTGACCAAAATACGATAACGATCAATATTTGCTCGAATAATCACTACTTCTTGGAAGCTATCCATTAAGACATCATTGGTCTGACTCAAAAAT
>NZ_JBPYDC010000678.1:0-904 GCF_051847575.1 Psychrobacter sp. 1U2 | reverse complement strand
CAACACCTTGGTTTTGTAATGCTTGCAAGACTGCTGCGCCACTGTCTAATGATACGCTGCGCTCATTGCTACTACCGCCATAAATGACAGCGACTTTACCAAACTCACTGGCATCTTTGACTTTGCTCGTCGCAACACTCAATGATGAGGCTTGGCTTGGCTGGTTATTTTCTATACCATCTTTCTCTGCTTGAGCAGCTGCTGCTAAAGCTGACTCTGGATTGGTGATAAGTGTTTCATTATCAGCACCATCGTTGACACTATTGAGAAGATTTGTGTGTTGATTGTCATTAATAGTCATGAGTACGATTTCCAAAAATCTTTTAAAACTTATTTAAGATATAAATCATTTGCAGCTAAATCGATTGCAATTTGACCAATGTTACCAGCGCCTTGGGTCAAGAGCATGTCATTAGCTTCTAGAAGACGCTGCATAACGGGCGCAAGATTGTCTTTATCAACAATCGTAGGTTCAACGGCGCCGCGAAGACGAATACTACGTGCCAAGGCCTTAGTATCAGCACCCGCAATAGGACTTTCGCCCGCTGAATATACATCTAATAATAGCAATTCATCAACATTTGAGAGCACTTCAACGAAATCGTCAAAGCAATCACGCGTACGGCTATAACGATGCGGCTGAAACAGCATCACTAAACGACGATCTGGGAAGCTTTGGCGCGCCGCTTTAATCGTGGCATCGACTTCTTTTGGATGATGCCCATAATCATCAATGAGTAAGACATCACCTTCATCAACACTGACAGAAGCATGCTGCTCAAAGCGGCGTCCGACACCTTCAAATTTTTGTAAAGCACGCTCAATAGCGTCATCATTTACCCCTTCATCAGTTGCCATGGTGATAGCAGCAAGGGCATTATAGACGTTATGAATACCTGGGATA
>NZ_JBPYDC010000677.1:0-906 GCF_051847575.1 Psychrobacter sp. 1U2 | reverse complement strand
ACTGCACGTTGATAATTGGGGTTGCGCTTAGGACTGACCCATTGACCTTCGCAGCGCTGGGCACTATCCACTGTGTTTGGAAGTAACTTTAATTCTTTGCCTACTTCAGGGATATTTTGAGTCGTGGGTGTCGATTTGTTTTGAACATCGTCTTGTTCTGTGCTTATAGTTTGTTCAGGATTTATAGTATCGACATTATTGTTTCTTAAGGTTGATGGATCAGTATCAGGAGTCAACTCATAAAACTCTGCTAAACGCATCAAGCTGTCTTGGACGCTCTCATCATTGATATCGAGACGGCTAGTCTCAATTGCCAGATTCTGCTTTATAGGTTGATTTGCCTGCACTGTGTTTTTTTTATCATTACTATCGTTATTGTCTTTTGACGCTTTAACATTAATGCTTGAGCTGTGTGTGGTTTCAGAGATTGTTAAGGTGGCATTATCAGTATTAGACACTGTATTATTGGCAACCAAATCATCACTGGCGTTAAAGTTATTGCTAGAAGCTAGTGGATAGCTGTTGTCATCAGCCTGATGGCTCATTGCAGTATCAGCACTGTGCTTCATGCTCAAAGGATCTACTGTAGTTTCAGCAACATCCGCAGTTGTTGTAGCGCTTAAGCTCTTACTATTGCCGCTGTAGTCTTTGATGGGGGTATTGGCGATACTAGGGCTGTCAGAAATTAACGGCGCTGCTGCCTGCTTATCATCGTTGTCTATTGTGGCAGCGCTCACAGTCAAGCCGGTTAAGCTGATAGCGCCAAACAAAATCAAACGAATGCTTTGGTAAAGCGGAGAATATAACAAGGGCACACCTATGATTGCAAAGCCTATGGGGTTGCGATATTTGATTCAGTTGTAAATATTAATGTCGTTTTATGTTTAAGCCGAACTTATAAAAATC
>NZ_JBPYDC010000676.1:0-906 GCF_051847575.1 Psychrobacter sp. 1U2 | reverse complement strand
ACGTCGGTAAAGGCATGGCAGGCGGCGAGATTGTGATTTATCCGCCAAAAGACTCAAACTTTAGCGCACAAGAAACCGCTATTATCGGCAATACGTGTCTGTATGGTGCGACAGGTGGCAAGCTCTATGCAGCAGGCACAGCAGGTGAGCGTTTTGGGGTACGTAACTCTGGCGCTCATGCCGTCATCGAAGGCACGGGCGATCATTGCTGCGAATATATGACAGGCGGTATCGTCACGATTCTTGGTCGTACAGGACTTAATTTCGGAGCAGGTATGACAGGCGGGTTTGCTTATGTACTTGATATGGATGGCGACTTTTTTGATCGCTGCAATCATGAGCTGATTGACCTAAACCGTATCTCAAGTGAACAGACTGAAGAACATCGTATCCATTTGCAGCAGGTTATTGAAGTACACGTGGAGAAGACAGGTAGTGCGTGGGGTCAGACAATATTGGCTGACTTTGAACACTATGTTCGCAAGGTGTATTTGGTTAAACCCAAAGCGGCGAATATTGCAACACTGCTTAAAACCACCACAGCCGATCCACAGTAATTTGCTGTTTATTGATCTGCTAAGGTTTAAGTAAACATTTAAGAGATTACCTCTCACTGCGCTAATATTGTAGGTAGGTAAGTGACAGTATCGCTAGGTCTCTTGACCTAATATAAATGGTATAAGCCAACTGTCACTACCCACTATAGAAGAGCCCCATATAGAAGAGTAAGTCATTATGGCAAAACGCTTAGATAATAGTTTTCAGTTTTTAGAAGTACCACGGGTTGAGCCGAATAAAAAAGACATTGCGACGCGCTCAACAGAGTTTGTCGAAATTTACAAACCATTTGAGAGTGAGTCGGTGGCCGAGCAGTCCCATCGTTGTCTTGAATGCGGCAACCCCTAC
>NZ_JBPYDC010000675.1:0-907 GCF_051847575.1 Psychrobacter sp. 1U2 | reverse complement strand
ACTTCATCAAAACACATTCAACCTATAAGTTAAATCACCAATACGTAACCAAAATAAAACAGCGCTTAGCATATACGCATAAGCCATATCAGCTATCATGTTACACTGGCTTGTTATCTATTTTTATTCATGTATTCTCTATTTTTATTTATATGGTGGTTGGTTGAGTTATGTCTGTTTCTACTGCGCCTCGTTTTGTTCCTTTTACCAATTTTGAGCACTTTTATAGCACATTACGCGCACAGTTAGCGCAAGATATTGACGTATTATTTGCTTATGCAAACTTACCAAGTCCGCTTGATGACGCATGTCGCTATATGATGACTGGACAAGGCAAATTGGTACGACCTTTATTAGTGGCCAGTAGTTTTGTCAGTATTGATGCCAGTATAAATGTAGATGGTGAAGCAGATATCGAGACAGATGATTTATCTGACAACTCAAATTTAACCGATCACGTAAAAATCGCTGACTTGCAATCACTGCTAGAAAACGACTCAGATTATGACATGTGTCGCCGCGCTGCATTGGCTGTAGAGCTATTGCATACCTACTCACTGGTACATGATGACTTGCCATGCATGGATGACGATGAGCTGCGCCGAGGCCAGCCAACTTGTCACATTGTGTTTGACGAAGCGGCGGCACTACTGGCGGGTGATGTATTGCAAACTTTGGCCTTTGAGGTTTTAACCGCAGAGCTGCCTACCTTCGCGCCTTTTGATTCAGACATTGCAAGCCAGCTATTGGCCGTGTTTGCACCGCGCGCTCGCCGCATGGTCTCAGGTCAAATGCTGGATCTGAATGCTGAAGCGCATACTAATATTTCTCAAGAAGAATTAGAGGCCATTCATCGCGACAAAACTGGGGCGTTAATTGAAGCGGCTATGCTAATGGGTGGTATTTG
>NZ_JBPYDC010000674.1:0-907 GCF_051847575.1 Psychrobacter sp. 1U2 | reverse complement strand
AAGCGCAATCACCGCTGTTGATTATTGGCGGTTTCTTTTTACTTTATGTCGTCGTCACCGCCTTATCCTTACCTGGTGCAGCTATTTTAACCTTAGCGGCTGGGGCATTATTTGGCTTATGGCAAGGCTTATTGGTCGCCTCATTTGCCTCCAGTATTGGTGCGACACTAGCGTTTTTAACCTCACGTTATTTACTGCGTGATACGATTAAGCAGCGCTTTCCTGAACGCTTAGCAGCCATTGATGCTGGCGTTGAAAAAGAAGGCGGGTTTTACTTATTTACCTTACGCTTAGTACCGATATTTCCGTTCTTTTTGATTAATTTACTCATGGGCGTCACCGCGATTAAAGCAAGGACATTCTACTGGGTAAGCCAAGTTGGTATGCTTGCGGGCACCTTTGTATTCGTTAATGCCGGTACGCAACTGGCGCAAATTGACAGCTTGTCAGGGATTTTATCATTTAATTTAATTGTCTCATTTGCGTTATTAGGCTTCTTCCCATTAATAGCAAAAGGGATATTAAATATGCTAAAAAAACGCCGCGTCTATAAAAACTATAGCAAACCTAAAAAATTCGACCGTAATATGATTGTGATTGGCGCTGGTGCTGGCGGGCTAGTCACCAGCTATATCGCGGCGACCGTCCGAGCAAAAGTGACATTAATCGAAGCGGGTGAAATGGGTGGCGACTGCTTAAACTATGGCTGTGTACCGAGTAAAGCCCTGATTAAAAGCGCGAAAGTCGCCGAACAAATGCGCCATGCTGAGCGCTATGGTTTAGACAATACGCCACCAGAGTTTTCATTCAAAAATGTCATGAGCCGTATCTATCAAGTCATCGCTGACATCGCGCCAAACGACAGCGTCGAGCGTTATACGGACTTGGGTGTCGAAGTGTTAAAAGG
>NZ_JBPYDC010000673.1:0-907 GCF_051847575.1 Psychrobacter sp. 1U2 | reverse complement strand
GACGCATAGACGCTAAGACGCGCGCAAATGACTGCCAACTGGTAAATACGCTTTTTACAATAGCTGTCTAAGCCTTGCAACAAACGCACCATATAAGGCGTCTCAAGACTAGCATAGTCATACCCTTCAACCACTTGCTCACCAAGTGCTGTGACGCCGTAGCTAATAGACAGGTGCGCACAAAAATAACAGCTGAATAAATAACCAACCACATGACCAATATAATATCCACGATCATACGTAAAACTACTCACCCCAAAGTGACCAAGCACATAGCTATTTAGACTGGCTTGATCCTCAATAGGTTTGGGGTGTTTTAGCTGACCCACAGTTGCAAGCCTTAGTGGATTATGACCATCTTGCGCCGTCAGCTGCCACCCTGCTGGCTGCTGAGCTGGCATATGGCGTACGATGTCAGCGATAATATCATCGACCACATGCAACTGCTGCCATAAGCGCTCAAGTGGATTGACATCGAGCAGGCCACGCTTATCAAGCTGCTGCGCAAGCTTATACTGCTGATACTCTGCAAACTGACTCTTTAACGTCTGTACCAGATAGGTTGGACGTACATTTGCAGAAGCCAAATATAGCAAGCGAGTACGCTCATGCTGCAGGCGATAAAGTGTTAAACGCAGCTCAGCCACACTAGACTCTGAGGTGTCAGTTGCGTGAACAGCAGATGACAAAGAAGATGACGTGGTAAAAAGAGCAAGCAGCGCCGCTTTATCTCTCACTGCCGATTCTTGTAGCGATGATAATGTCTCATGGCTACTTCTATCATCAAAGATGGAGGCACTACTATCGCTATTTATCGTAGTAGATTGTAGGGTATTGTTAAAAGTCGGTTGGGTCATAATGTACCATCACCAGCAAAAAATAAATGTGGCCTTCAGTATCATAAGCG
>NZ_JBPYDC010000672.1:0-907 GCF_051847575.1 Psychrobacter sp. 1U2 | reverse complement strand
GTCGCTACCAGAAGAGCAAGCGCAAGACAAACAGGTAACTATTGAGGACTGTGCCGCAGTCAACCATCAAGTGAGCGGTATTCTTGAAGTACATGATCCTATTGCGGGTGAGTATATTTTAGAAGTATCATCGCCAGGGTTTGATCGTGCGTTCTTCTCAGAAGAGCAAATGCGAGACTACATCGGACAAACGGTTAGTTTGCGTCTGATCCAAGCAATAGGGCAAGGGGACAAAAAACGACGAAAAGTAACGGGTAACCTAGATAGTATGGGTGCTACCTCGTTGATTCTTACTGCTACTGATAATGAGCAGTTCGAGATTACTTTTAGTAATATCGACAAGGCCAATCTCGTTTTTGAAGACGCTTGATGTTATAAAAACTTAGATAACGTATGGTTTACTTTAGCAACATAACGTCAATACACAAATTATGAAATTTAAGTAAGTATAGGACTGGTATAGCATGAGTCGTGAAATCTTAACGGTAGTTGAAACCGTCAGTAATGAAAAAGGCCTAAACCCTGAAGATATATTTGAAGCCATAGAAGACGCTTTAGTAGTATCGACTAAGAAAAAAGTATATACCGAACAACCGGAAGTAGCAGTACGAGTGGCTATCGATCGTACTACTGGCGATTATGATACTTATCGTTATTGGACAGTGGTTGCTGATGAAGATCATGAAATGCCAGCTTGTCAGCTTGCTATTACTGACCTTGATCAAGAAGAATGGTCGATCGGGGATGTAAAGGAAGAGCAGATTGAGTCGATCGAATTTGGGCGTATCGCAGCTACTCAAGCAAAGCAGGTAATCATCCAAAAAATTCGTGAAGCTGAGCGTGCCTTAGTAGCAGATGCTTTTGAGCCACGTATTGGTGAGATGATGTATGGCGAAGTTAAAAAGCA
>NZ_JBPYDC010000671.1:0-907 GCF_051847575.1 Psychrobacter sp. 1U2 | reverse complement strand
ATTAATGAGAAACAGACTATAAAAAAGCACCATCAAGCGGGTAAAATAGTAGGAAAACGGTGATAGTTTTAAGGTTGAATAAAAGAAGCTATTTTAGCACAAATTTGCTGATTTAGGGACATTTCACGGTCATTAAAATCTAGTAAAAATGCTGATTGAGCGTGCGTAGTAGTATTTATTTTTTACCGATAAAACAAAAAAAACTGCACCAGAGTATATGCAGTTTTTAGGCGTTGTTATTATTATCTGTTCAACGCCTACGTACGAACAATTTTATTACGTGCGTCCTCTTATGATTGTCTAAAGTTCTGTTCAAAAAACTCACGCGCAGCTTGGGTACAAGAGGTACTGGTCAATCCGCCATGATAGCTGGCCAGTACCGCAGCACCTGCTGCTTGCGCTAGTAAATCTGGGTTGGTGACTCCTACTGACTGCGCATCTGCAATAGCTTGATTTTGAACTGCCGTCAAAGTCGTGGCAAATCTATTTTGGATATTATCGATTGTATCTGTATTCATCCAAGCATTGCTCATAGCAGCACTGCCGATTGATGTCACTGTGTTTTGATTACGATCATCGTCATTGGTTGCGTCCACATCTAATACAGTAATGTTTAGATTGGCAGCTGGACTCATGCTTGCTTGTTGCAATATAGCCGACATCGAACCAGTATTTAGGTCATAGTATACGGTTGGGTCTTGATTACCACCGCACAATAAGGTTGGCATTTTAGGTATGTAGCCGCGTAGATCATTGGCTTTTAGGGCTTTACGTAAGTTATCTTGTGGACTGTCTGCTGGAAGCGCACCCGTTCCAGCAAGAAGGCTATCAGGGTTTTGCAGCGCGTCGGCTACGTACATGGTGCGAAAATCCGTTTTGATCAAATAATTATCATCCGCAAACCCTA
>NZ_JBPYDC010000670.1:0-908 GCF_051847575.1 Psychrobacter sp. 1U2 | reverse complement strand
ACCTAGCTTCTAGCCTACTCTCATTTATGACTTATAACACGCTTTCATACTATGATTTTTCAACGACCGGATTATTATCTTTACCATGCGGGATCAACCATTTAGCAAACCACCCTGACAAGTCATCCATCAAAGTATATACGACTGGAATTACGACCAAACTTAATAGCGTTGAGGTTACTAGACCGCCTAACACAGCAGCCGCCATCGGACGCCTAAAGGTAGGATCAGCATCACCCCAGCCAAACACGAGCGGCAACATGCCAGCACCCATTGCAATAGTGGTCATAATGATAGGACGGGCGCGCTTGCGACAGGCATCGATGATAGCCTCAAAACGTGTTAAGCCTCTGTTTTGCGCAATAATGGCATAATCGACTAATAAAATAGAATTTTTGGTGGCGATACCCATCAGCATAATAAAACCGATCATCGACGGCATCGATAGACTACTGCCTGTAATGACCAAACCCACGAATGCACCGCCTATCGATAACGGCAGCGCCATTAAGATAGTAAAGGGTTGTAAAAGCTTCCCAAAAAGTAGAATTAAGACGCCTAAGATACAAATAATACCCACCGACATGGCAATGACAAAACCGCTAAATAGCTCAGCCATGTTTTCCGCTTGGCCCTGTGCAATCATCGTAATAGAGGCTGGGAGTTGCTGCATGGTAGGGGTGTTTTTGACTGCATCTACCAATTCACCAAGCTCACCTGTACCAGGCTGCACCGTAATCGTGATTGAACGTTCACGGTCAAGACGGCTGATCTTTGCAGGCCCTGTACCAAAATTGAGGTCAGCCACTTCGCCGACACGCACACCTTGTCCGGTTGGGTTTGTACTAGGTACATACAAGCCTTCTAACTGATTGACGTTTTGTTTGGCTACATCAGGCAAGCGCACC
>NZ_JBPYDC010000669.1:0-908 GCF_051847575.1 Psychrobacter sp. 1U2 | reverse complement strand
GGATGAAGGCGTTGGCTACTTGACCAAAGTTTTGACTACGAGCAGCAGCATCATGAATAGTAACGGTAACGACAACTTTATCGACATCAGCAGGTACTTGGGTCAAATTTACTTTGATGACTTCATCATCACCGTCACCTTCGCCAGTACGGTTGTCACCCGTATGCTCAACCGCGCCATTGTCGGACTTGAGTTGATTATAAAAGATAAAGTCATGATCACCGCGTACTTTGCCAGCCGTACTTAACAAAAACACACTAGCATCAAGATCGAATTCTGCGCCAGACGTCGCGCGCTCGTCCCAACCAAGACCGATAAGCAGTTTGGATAAATTTGGATCGGTTTTCGTTAGCGATAAGTTACCGCCTTTATTAAGTGATAAAGCCATTTGATAGTCCTTATTATTAGAGTAAGTTCAACGTTTTATTAAAATCGTGTTGATGTTGAGACGATACAAGGAAGAATAATATTGCATCAGAAATGGTGCAAAACCAACACGTAATAACGTTCTATCATAACAACAAAAAATGACCCAATCAAAGCAGATTAGGTCATTGTTGTGTTTATGACAAGGTGAACTACAAATGATAATATTTAAATACTACAGTGAACTTTTGTACATCTAAACTCTAGCGATGACGAATCTCAAAACTTTGATGGATGGGTTTTTTGATATTAAAATCAAAGCCAATAGTCTTTGAGGTAATATCAATGATAGCGTAGCGCTCGCTCAGCTGTTCATCTAATTCAAAGCGAGTAAAGTTGTTTGAAAAATACAACACGCCATCCGAAGTCAAACGATTCATAGCACGGTTGATAAGGGCAGCATGATCACGCTGTACATCAAAAGTACCCTGAAACTTTTTTGAGTTTGAAAAGGTCGGTGGATCGATAAAGATAATATCAAA
>NZ_JBPYDC010000668.1:0-908 GCF_051847575.1 Psychrobacter sp. 1U2 | reverse complement strand
ATGACTTGGATGATGGTCGCGCTGATAACACCAAAATCAAGCACTCTAATGTCACGGGTAAAGAGGCGCTGCTTGAAGTGCTGAACACCATTAATACACAGTTTGACGATTTAATTAATGCTTCGTATCATCAAGATGGTCAAAAGCTACTCGCAACCAATCGTTATTTGCAGCAACGTTTTGATGGCGCTGTCTCTAATGCTCAGAGCTTACAAATAGACGATGATAACGACGTTAGTATCAACAAAAACCAAAGCTAGAAGAGTAAGAGTATATGAGTGTGCTGATAGGTGTTGGCATTGTGACCACGATTACTACTATTTATTTGGGTAAAAAAGGCTGGCAAGCGTTTCATAAAGCAGTCGGCATTACGCCAGGCGTGCTCAAATATCATGATCGTCATGCACCACTATCATTATCTACGATAAATTGGCAACAGCTAAACTTAAATAAAAAACACTTACAGGTTTTGCCCGATCATCAGTTACGCCAGTTGCAACGTATCGATGAAAAAGTAAATAGCTACTATGAGTACCAAAAAGCGTTATCAGGTCAAAATAAAACATCAGTGGTGACAGAGCAGCAGTTTATAGTAGACAAAATGCTGCATAATCGCTTGCCTGAAATGCTGGCCAGTCGTTACCATCTAGCGAGTGTTCATACAACTGTCAATCAGATAGAGGATCAAAAAAATATCGAAGCCGATGAATTATCACAACAGGTATTGGACAATATTGAACAGCGCTTAGATGGGTTGTTAGTACAAACGCAGACGCAGCACTTACAAGAGCTACAAGTTATGAAAAATTATATCGATAATCACGACAGCTAACTTATGCGTTAATACTATTATTGCAAAAGCTGTATAAAAAAGCTGCCAATGATTATGTCTCATTGGCAGCTTTTTG
>NZ_JBPYDC010000667.1:0-908 GCF_051847575.1 Psychrobacter sp. 1U2 | reverse complement strand
GATTATTGAGACGGCAGAGGCAGAAGTACGCGAGATTGAAGATCAGTTTGAGCAAGGTTTTGTAACTGCTGGTGAGCGTTATAATAAAGTGGTCGATATTTGGTCACGTACCAATGACAAAGTTGCAAAAGCAATGATGGACAACTTGGCTACTGACAAAGTCATCAATGCTCAAGGTGAGGAAGAAGAGCAAAAATCCTTTAACTCAATTTACATCATGTCGGACTCAGGCGCTCGTGGTAGTGCCGCTCAGATTCGTCAGCTTGCTGGTATGCGTGGCTTGATGGCCAAACCGGATGGCTCAATTATTGAGACGCCAATTAAAGCCAACTTCCGTGAAGGCTTAACGGTACTACAGTACTTTATCTCTACTCACGGTGCGCGTAAAGGTCTAGCAGATACCGCATTGAAAACGGCTAACTCAGGTTATCTGACTCGTCGTTTGGTCGATGTTGCACAAGACTTGGTTATTACCACTGATGACTGTGGTACTGAGCAAGGCTTACTTATGACACCGCATATTCAAGGTGGTGAGATCATTGAAAAACTTGGTGAGCTCGTCTTGGGCCGTGTGACAGCACGTGATGTGACGTATAACAATGATGAAACAAAAGTATTGGTTCCAGCGGGTACGTTGATCGATGAGCAGTGGGTAAATATTCTCGATGAAAATGCAATCGATGATATTTGGGTGCGCTCAGTGATTACTTGTAATGTCGCTCATGGTGTTTGCTCTCAATGTTATGGTCGTGATTTGGCTCGTGGTCATAAAGTTAATATCGGTGAATCAGTGGGTGTTATGGCAGCGCAGTCTATCGGTGAGCCTGGTACTCAGCTAACCATGCGTACTTTCCACGTCGGCGGGGCGGCAAGCTCAGCATCTGTCGATAACAGCATCTCTGTGCGTA
>NZ_JBPYDC010000666.1:0-908 GCF_051847575.1 Psychrobacter sp. 1U2 | reverse complement strand
TGTGTAACATCTAAGCTGCCTTCAAAATGTTTATTTATCATTTACGTACACATTGAGATGATGGCAGCTCCCTGGTAAGCAGGATGGCTAATATTAGGAGACATCCATGCAGCGTATTACTTATCGTGTAAAAGTATCTGCGCAAGGTGCCAAACGTCGTATTTCTTATTTACTGCGTCCATCCAAGCGCTCACTTAGCACCAAAAGTAACCTCGTTTCATCCGTTACCCCTACCAAATTGAACCGTTTTGCCAAAACAAAAAAGATGGCACAAGTATCTAGTATTGCCCTTCTCTCCTTACCTGCTGAGAGCCTGATTACGATGGATTCAACAGTACCAGCCTATGCTAAGGTGATGCTTGAGGAGACTCTTACCATCGCAGCTGTCCCAGGAGACAGCACTTATTTTGCGACCGATGGCTTTCAGCACGGCTTTGGCTTTGATTTGATACGTAGTTATGCTGATGAGCTAGGCGTTGAGATTGATTTAAAGGCTTATGCTAGCGAAGAGGCGGCATTGAGAGCAATAAAATCAGGTGACGCTGATATGGCATTGACGACAGCGAGTACGCAGCTAAAGAGTCAGCTGAATTTGTCTTCAGTTAATGTTAGTTGCGGCTATGATGCTAGCCTAACAAAAAATGGCTTACATCCTAAAGTCAGCTGGACATTTAACCAAGCCGATGATCCGTTATCACAAAAAGCCAGTTACTTCTTATGTGATAGTATCAAGCTTGAAAACACGCAAAAGCTTGCCGCGTTTTATAATCAAAACTTACTAAAAGATGCCTACAGTCAAGATCATTTTAAAAAAACGTTGACTGAAAAGTTGCCTGATTACCAATCTTCTTTTGAAGAACAAGCCCGCAATTATAATCATGATTGGGAGCTGCTAGTGGCGATGGGTT
>NZ_JBPYDC010000665.1:0-910 GCF_051847575.1 Psychrobacter sp. 1U2 | reverse complement strand
AATATAGACAGCCTGTTTTTTGTATTATCAGCCGACACACCGCTGAATCAAATTCAATCGTTAGAGATTGGCATTTGGCAACAATCGCAAAAGGCGCAAGCAGAATATCAAGCAGCAGACTTTGCCCAGCAGCAAGCCAGTATGTTGATGCAGCTGTATCGTAAGAGTGGCGTTTGGCGGGTATCTAACGTCGCGCAAGGCTTTAATGGTGGACTTGCCGCCATCGTGCAGCATTTCGGTGGCGATGTAGAAGAAGAAAGTTCGACAGCAGCAGCCGTAACGGCAACGGCAACGCCAGTTCAAGCAAAAGCATCATTAGAAAAGGTCATGCTAGACAAAGCACCAAAACTGGTCAATCTGGCCAAAAAAGCCACCATATCGCTTGAGAAACGCCAATTGCAGCAGCTAACCGCAAAGGTAGCACTGGTGCTAGATGCCTCAGGCTCAATGAATAGGCAGTATAAAAAAGGCCGCGTGCAAGAAGTGGTCAACCGCATATTGCCATTGGCAGTGAGCTTCGATGACGACCAAGCACTAGACTGCTGGGCGTTTGCCCGAGATCCGCAGTATTTGGGCGAGATTGGGCTGAGCAACTACGATGGTTTCATTAACAACGCTCATGGCGGCTGGCGCAAATGGGCACTTGGCCCGCGCATTAATAATGAAGCCGAAGTCATGAAAGCCGTGACGGAGTTTTACCAAAAGGACGGTTTAGATGTGCCTATCTACGTGCTATTTATCAGTGATGGCGGGGTGAATGACAATCGCGGTATCACAAGAGTCATGACGGATGCGGCGAAACTGCCGATATTTTGGCAGTTTGTGGGCTTGGGTGGTCGTGGTTATGGCATCCTCAAAAAACTAGATGACATGGCAGGGCGCATGATTGATAATTGCGACTTTTTTGAAC
>NZ_JBPYDC010000664.1:0-910 GCF_051847575.1 Psychrobacter sp. 1U2 | reverse complement strand
AATCCACTGCTTACGCGCAGTTAAATCAGTATGTTGAAGCTCATTATCAGAGTCATGTTGCGAGATATCATCAGCGAACCAAAACTCTTTAGCAGGGATATCTTTAGCCAAATTATTATTCTCGACCTCAGCCATGCGCCACGGCTTGGCAGTGAGCCGCGCCCGAAAACATTGCTGCGCCTGACAAAGACGCACATAATTGGCATCAGCATGGAAAAACTCAAACCATTCGGTAACCACGCCGTCCTTTGGCAAAACTGTATTGTGAGTGGCGATAATACGAAAACCTGCTGGCGTCTCATACAAACGAAATTGTTCGGCAGGATGAGCTGCTACTCGTCTTTGGATCAAATCCGTCATATAAGGCATTAATGAGGCGATATTATCGGCATATTGTTGCGCGATCGCTTTGTCTCTTTGGCTGGCTTGTTGCCACAAATAAGCAGTCGCGCCAAACATAACTGCCAATAGCCACAGCCATGATAATCCCAACCAAGCTATGACACTGGCGATAAGTATAAACACAAGGATAAAAAGCCAAATTTTTAATTTGCTTGATGGCTTACTTTGATTAATGAGCAAGGCAGGCATAAAGCCGTGACGGCTGTAGTGTTCAGGATATCGATAGCGCAAGAGATCATCATTATCAACATCAATGATTGCGATGTTATCAACGTTAGCGACTTGTGCACCGTAGCTGTTGCGCGTGACGATAAGCTGCGTTGATGCAGTTTTTGATTGCGAAGATGAAGGGAAAAACTGCTCAGAGATGATTTGTTCACGAATAGGAATGCCATTAATTTCGTTATACTCTTCCCTACGTTCACGGCGTACGATATCTTCACCTGCTAGCCAGCGGTTATGTGCCTCTGCTACGCGACCTTTAGCATGTTTTAACGCTTCGATTTGA
>NZ_JBPYDC010000663.1:0-911 GCF_051847575.1 Psychrobacter sp. 1U2 | reverse complement strand
GAAACGATACGCTTTATGTACACTGCGTGTCCAAATCCCAGCGCCAAGACCATATAACGTGTCATTAGCAATGCTCATCGCTTCGTCGTCGTCTTTGAACTTTGTGACGGCAAGTACTGGTCCAAAGATTTCCTCTTGGAACACGCGCATGTCATTAGTACCTTCGAAGATAGTCGGCTGCACATAGTAACCGTCTCCAAGATCGCCATTGTGTTCGGCTTTTTCGCCGCCCACTAGGACTTTTGCACCTTCTTTTTTACCGATATCGAGATAAGAAAGAATTTTTTCTAATTGATCTGAGCTGGCTTGCGCACCAATCATGGTGTCAGTGTCTAATGGATTGCCCATTTTGATAGCTTCGACGCGAGCAATACAGCGTTTGATAAATTCATCATAAATGCTTTCATGTACTAAAGCGCGCGATGGACAAGTACAAACCTCACCTTGGTTCAAGGCAAACATCACTAAGCCTTCTACTGCTTTGTCTAAGAAATCATCATCTTCGTCCATGATATCGGCAAAGAAAATATTTGGACTCTTACCACCAAGCTCAAGCGTTACTGGAATAATGTTTTCACTAGCATACTGCATGATGAGACGACCGGTGGTCGTTTCGCCAGTGAAAGCCACTTTATTAATGCGTGGGTTAGAAGCCAATGGTTTACCTGCCTCGACACCAAAACCATTCACGATATTTAGTACGCCTTTTGGCAAAATATCAGCGATGCCGATGGTTTCTAGCATGAACAAGATAGAAGCTGGCGTTTGCTCAGCAGGCTTCATGACGATACAGTTACCAGCAGCAAGAGCTGGGGCAATTTTCCATACTGCCATCAGAATAGGGAAGTTCCATGGGATAATTTGGCCGACGACGCCTAGCGGTTCATGGAAGTGGTAAGCGACGGTGTCTT
>NZ_JBPYDC010000662.1:0-911 GCF_051847575.1 Psychrobacter sp. 1U2 | reverse complement strand
CAAGGTAATAAGTCTTGCCAGCTGGCGTCAATGAAATCCGGTGCGGCGTACGATAAAAGAGTGAAATGTTTAACATCTCCTCTAACTGCGCAACCTGCTTACTGATGGCGCTTTGTGTCATATGCATCTCTTGCGCGGCATGGGTAAAGCTCAGATGCCGCGCGGCCGTCTCAAAACATTGCAGCGCAGTCGTCGATGGATATCTTCTAAACGCAAGGGGCTTACTGGTTTCGGTTTTCATCATTTATAATTTTTATCTCATGTAAATACAAAAGCAGCAAAAGCTGATTGACTATCGCTTTCATTTAATTATGCAAACTGTATAAGCCTATCTAAACTGGCAAACGGTTTGCGCATTATTGTGGCGACGCTGATCGTCTTATTAATAAAAACTCTTGTTCAAGTATTAAGATTATATCCCAAATTGAGACATTGGATTGAAGGATTGGACAGTAGGTACTGATATTAAGCCTAATGATTCACGCTCTTTGATAGTCTAATCAAAAGCATTACCTTAAAAAAACATTCTATCAGTCATAAAACGACAGCAAAAAGCCGATAACAAAATAGCTATCGGCTTAATGAAATGAATGACAATAAAATAATTAATAGTTAAATCAGCGGTGAACGCATTTAAGCGTTATTCTTAATGCGGTGCATCAGGCTGATTCATAGGATCTGCATCAAAAAATGCTTGGAGCGTACGGCAGTGCTCATCAATGGCCATGATATTTGGGTAAGGTGTTAAATCCACCTTAAAGCGGCGAGCTGAATAGACTTGCGGGATTAGATAGCAATCTGCAAACGTTGGACTGTTACCGTAACAGAATTTGCCGCGCGCCTCATCTTTTGCCAGTAACGTCTCTAATGCAGCAAAGCCTTCCTCTATCCAGCGCTGACACCATTCCAAC
>NZ_JBPYDC010000661.1:0-912 GCF_051847575.1 Psychrobacter sp. 1U2 | reverse complement strand
GATGTTTGCGCAGGTATTTCAATGACATCACCTTGCTGAAGGATAATATCCTGCCAAGAATTTGGTACGACTACTATCTGCCCATCAGGTCTAACAGTACGTGCCTTGGCTACAAATTGTTTGACCAAGTTGGCATCGTCTTGACGTAGCGCTGCTTCCTCACGCGTCGTTGATTGAGTAGCTAGCGTCAATTCTTCTAAGCGATCAAGCGACTCATTAATCATGCGTTTTTGCTGCTCAGCCACCGACTGACGATAAATCGTCAAATGCGTCAGCTTCGCTAGTGGACTGGGTTGTAATTGCGGTACGATGTCTTTTAGACGAGCGCCATAAGGCACAACCATAGCACCATTACCCGTATGAGCACCTTTGACTTGTACCGCGATAGTGCCAGCATAACGATCTGAGGTAACAACCAGTTGATCGCCATTATAGACGGACACATTTTGTGCATCGGCAAGCGAGTAATATTCTGCTGTTTGTGCGCGTCCTGCACTGCGAGTAATGCTGACGTTGGTTGCATTGGCAGCTGGGTTAGCAACTTGTAATACATCACCAATGGTCAAGTCATTGACATCAAACTCAAAAGTGTATTCGTTTTGAACCTGTCCGCTCACAGCGAAAGTTTTTTTCTGCGGTGCAGCCGTGATCACATCGCCATCGCGAAAAGAGAATGGCTGCAGCTTACCTGCTAATAAAAAATCATATAAATTGACTTGCTGTAATAGCTGACCATTACGCTTGATTTGAATATCAATATAACTGCCACGTGTTGGGTCAACGCCGCCTGCCCGATCTAAATATGAGAGCACTGAGTCTGCTGCGAGCCCGCCATAATACCCTGGTTGTTTAACAAAACCTGTAACAAACACTTTAACAGGCTGGGCTTGCTCTAATGAAGCATAAACACCA
>NZ_JBPYDC010000660.1:0-914 GCF_051847575.1 Psychrobacter sp. 1U2 | reverse complement strand
CAGCGCAAAGACAAGCCCGCCAACCAATATCGATAACGTAAAGATAATACTCATCTCAACGCCGCGTTTATTTAGTAGCACTTCTTTAAGGGTAATGCCTGAGCCTTTTAACCCAATGCCGACCAGTAAGATTAATATCATTAACATGACAGTCATGGTATTTTCAGGCGGCATATAATCTACTGGCAAGAAGTAGCCAATCACCATACCAATCACCACACAAATCACTTGTGCCAAGCTGCCACGAATACTGACGCGATGTTCTTTGGATTTTACGCTTGGCTTTTTAGCGTGCCATGGACGCACACGATCGAATAGCATGAGGGCAAACAAACCACTGCCAATCGTCAAGATCGATAGGATAGTGACATATAGGGCGATTTCGCCTATTTGGCTACCCAGCCCTTCTACTTGTGACAACTCAATACCGATAAGGGTTAAGATGACATAAACCAAGTACGACAAGCCCTTATCAGCAAGCCTAGTCATTCTGGGATTAGAAGGAATGGCAAAGCCAATAAACATTGGCATTAATACCAAAACAAGGGTAACTAGGCTTTGCATGATGATGTGCTCGCAGCTTTTTGAAGGCGTTTTTAGGAAGCTGGAGATTGTATCATATTAGGCTATAAATGCTGGAACAAGCAGACAAAAATTACCATATTCTTGCAAGTTTACAGAGTGCTAACAGCTGATTGCGAATGCTTATCTTAGTGGCTATATTCTTGACTGACTATAGCAAGTTTATCAGATCCATCAATATGGCTAGGCAGACTGTCTGATAGAGGTGCAATCATACTCACTTTAGGTTTGCTCGCTAAGTTTGGATAATCTTTTCGGTAATGCCCACCGCGACTCTCATGACGCTGATAAGCCGACTGTATAATCAATGCCGCTAATTGCAACTGTCTTGC
>NZ_JBPYDC010000659.1:0-914 GCF_051847575.1 Psychrobacter sp. 1U2 | reverse complement strand
TATGTTTGAGATTGAGACGGCCGTCAATCAGCTCGATAATCGCCGTGCGCAAGTGCTTATTCAAGCGGCTATCGTTGAGGTCTCAGGGGATGATGCCGCCCAACTCGGTGTACAGTGGGCGCTTGGCAATGCGAACAGCGGCTATGGAGTGGTGAACTTCAATAACGTTGGCGCAAGCGCGGCATCACTTGCAGGCGCGGTACTGTCTGGAGGCGCGTCAGGTATTAGCTCTGCGGCAGGCTCTATTGCTGGTGCGTTACTTGGTATTGGGGATAGTAGTACAGACAGTGATGGAAATACACAGTTCTACGGTGCTATTTTACAAGCATTAGACTCTTCTACCAGTGCTAACTTATTGTCCATGCCTTCTATTTTGACTTTGGATAATGAAAAGGCCAGTATTTTGGTTGGTCAAAACGTACCATTTGTAACAGGCTCTTATACAACCAGCGGTAACTCGTCTGAAAATCCATTTCAAACCATCGACCGCCAAGATATTGGTATCAATCTTAATGTCATTCCACATATTGGTGACAATGGCACGGTACGCTTGGAAGTCTCGCAAGAAGTATCTTCGGTCGTACCCGGTAGTGTCGGTAATGCCAGTGGGCTTATCACCAATAAAAGTTTAATCAACACCACTATTTTAGCGGATGATCAACAGACCATCGCGCTTGGGGGTTTGATGCGCGACAACACGACCAGCAACCAACAAAAAGTCCCAGGTTTAGGTAACGTGCCTATTATCGGGCGGCTATTCCGCTCTGATAGTGATAGCACTCAAAAGAGCAATTTGATTATATTTTTACAGCCAACTATCCTACGTGATGGTGGTGCAGTTGCAAGTGTCACTGAGCGCAAATACAATCAGATGCGCGTACTACAGTTGGTCATCGATAAAAATGGGACGATCA
>NZ_JBPYDC010000658.1:0-915 GCF_051847575.1 Psychrobacter sp. 1U2 | reverse complement strand
AACTCCATAATCATAATTTATATTTGGGATACATAAGCGTGAATAACAAATTGACTGGCAGCGACTTAACAAGAGCAATGCTGAATCGTGGCGATAAAAAGATTTGGTGTGCAGTAGACGATGATAGCGATGCACGTGCTATCAGTGATCAAATTGACAATGATTTTACCGCTCGTATCGTATCTTTCCGTGATGGAAAGTTTTATTGTACCGCTGGTATGACTTGGCTATATGCTGTACCTATCAAAATTGCTCCATTGACACAACAAGAAGCCAATTTATAAATAAAATTGGCTTTGTGACATTAGCATGAGTGCTATTGTTCTAATATCTTATCGTGCATAAACGGTTTTTATCTAAAAGCATATATATGTATCTACATATATATGCTTTTTTGTACTTGCAGCTAGCGCATTAAACTCAATAACATTTTATTCAACTTCAACTATCTATCTCACAAAGAAAAGCCCCGAACCTTGGGCAATTGGTTCGGGGCTTTAGCGCTTCATGTTATTATTATTGTTCTTCCTTGATGACTCATCCTAAGTCATAAACAATAACTTATAAAACAGCGGGCTGACCTGTACTCATAAACTTATTGTCTCAACACTGCATCCTTGCCTATCCTTGTGTTGATGAAGCTATTGTATGGTAAACAGATATGGGTAGCTAGAGGCTAAAAGCTCTATTTACTGTACGTTTTGGCTTACATGTATTCGTTTAAACGAATTAAAAAAAGAGGCTGTTTGAGCACGGTTTCAATGATACTCTGCATGTTCTTTTGATACTTTATCACCTTCTTTTTTACCTTCTTCGATTTTATTTTCTGTCTCTTCAATATCTTCAGTTTGGGCAGTCGGTGCATTTTGTTCTTGCTTATCTGCTTCCTCCGGTTCGTACTGCAAAGTTGTCATG
>NZ_JBPYDC010000657.1:0-915 GCF_051847575.1 Psychrobacter sp. 1U2 | reverse complement strand
AGATAGATTAGAGCCGTAGGGTGGCGTTAGACTTGTTAAATTCTCGTAGAGAATAAAAACAAGAAGTAACCCGCTATTGAAAGCAGAAGATCATTCGGTGGGTTACGCGTTCGCTAACCCACCCTACGCCACACTTAAAAATTAATCGAAAGCAACATATCTAACCTTATTAACCCTTCAAAACCATTCCTTTCTCCCACACCCCCATTGAATTAAAGCCCCGCATCGGCAACAATAGCTGCTACTAACAATCTCCATAATAAAAAGGACACTCAATGAAACTGCGCATTCTAAAGTCTGCTGTGACCAACCCTTGGTTTAACCTCGCGACCGAAGATTGGATATTTAATACGCTGAACCCCGACTCGCACACGCTATTTTTATGGCGCAATAGCGAGACCGTGGTCATTGGGCGCTCACAAAATCCATGGGTAGAATGCAAAATTGATAAGATGGAAGCCGACGAGGTGTTTCTAGCACGGCGTCAAAGTGGCGGCGGCGCGGTGTTTCATGACTTGGGTAATACCAACTTTACCTTTTTATCGCCCAAAGACGACTACGATCAAGAAGCGAACTTTACCATCATTATTAACGCGCTAAAAAAATTGGGCATAGACGCTGAATTGTCTGGTCGTAACGATATGCAAGTCGGTGATAAAAAGATATCAGGCAGCGCCTTTAAACATGCGGCGGATCGTAGCTTTCATCATGGCACATTACTGGTCAATGCTAACATGCAAAAGCTCAGCGATTATCTCAATCCGCATCCGCTCAAGCTCAAAGCCAAAGGCATCAAATCTGTCCGTGCGCGCGTCGCTAACCTGAAAGAGTTTAATACAGACATCAATCATGAGACCTTATCCGAGGCGATTATCGAGGCGTTTTACGAATATTATAATGATACCGCGCCAGTAG
>NZ_JBPYDC010000656.1:0-916 GCF_051847575.1 Psychrobacter sp. 1U2 | reverse complement strand
TATAGTCAATCCACAATAAAAGAGATACAACCCATATCATGGAAGAGTTTAGGTAGATTATTCTCCATCCATCCTTGGCGTAGAAACTTAGCCTGTGCCCATTTTTTCTCGATAGGGTTCAGATCAGGGCTGTAGGGTGGTAGCCATAAAATACGATGGCCATGCCTATTCAGTAATTTTTGAATACTCTTATTTTTATGAAACCGAGCATTATCCATGACAATAACGCATTTGGTTTTAAGGCTTGGGATTAGTGTTTGTTTGCACCAGTTGTAGAATATGTTGCTGTTAATATTCTGCTCAAAGTAATCAAGCGCAAACAGCATTTTTTCATACAAAGCGCCAATAACATTAGTACGCTTTTTTGCTTGCCAGTTGTAGCTATCAATACAAGGGATACCGATTGGCGCATAGCCATAAGGTCTTATTGTTTCAGCTTCAAAGCCGCTCTCGTCCATATAAATAATGGGGTAGCCTTGCTGTTTAAAGCGATCAAGCTTACTTAGATACGCCGCTCTTTTGATCGGACAGGCTTTTGGATGTTCCAAGGTCTTTTTTTTGACTGATACCAAGACGCTTTAAGGCAATCTCAATGCCTGATTTGCTACAATTTAAACGCTGTGCTCGCTCATACATGTAATCGTCTGGATATTGCGCAACGTCTTGAAGAAGTGCTTCATTTGGTATTTTACTGGGTGCTTTATCCCGAGATTGTTTGATCGTTGGGTTTTTCAACCAGCGTTGTAACGCCGTTTTGCTAACGTCATAGAAGGTACACGCTTCACGAATAGTCATGTCTTTGTTTTTGACGCTTTTGATCACTTGCGCCCGGAAGTCTGCAGAATAAGTCATCGTTATTAATATCTTTCTCTCAGTTTTAAAAGTATTGTATCTTATTTATAAAAGACTGACTATA
>NZ_JBPYDC010000655.1:0-917 GCF_051847575.1 Psychrobacter sp. 1U2 | reverse complement strand
TGAAACTTAAGCATCGCTTGCTTGAGTAGTGGTGCTAGTGCTGCCGGTTGTCCTGCGACCAAGCCATCAACCAATTTGGGTGACATTACGCTAATACCAGCAAAAGTGTACTTGTCTGCCTCACCAATTGGAGTCTCACTGGCAAGCCCATTATTAATAGCAAAGTCACCGCCATTATTATGCTCTGGATTATCGATTAATAATAGATGTGCACGCTGATCGGCACTCAGCGTATAATCTTGCAATTGCGCAAAGTCATAGGTCGTCCAGACATCAGAGTTGACTAGAAGAAAAGGCTCATCTCGTAATTTACCCGTTTGTAACGCTTGGAAAATGCCGCCTGCGGTCTCTAAAGGCTCATCATCTTCAACCGACCAATGTAAATTCACCCCGTATTGCGACCCATCGCCTAGGGTATCCATCAGCTTGTCAGCAAGCCACGAGACATTGATAGTAATATCAGTGATGCCCGCGGCTTGTAATGCCTTTATATGCCAGACAATCAGCGGCTGTCCACCTACTTCAACTAACGGTTTTGGGGTCTCAAGAGTCAATGGACGCAGACGTGTCCCCTTACCAGCCGCCAAAATCATCGCTTGGGTTATAACAGTCATGCACGCTCCTTATTAACATTATTATTTTAATAATCGAATTAATTCATCAATACCTATTACAATGCAAACTTATCTTGATAAGCAGGTAATACGCTATTTTTTAGCCATTGATTAAAGGGTAATATAGCTTGCTTCATAGCATCACTGCCCTGTTCAGCCAGCCAGTCTAACTCAAAAACAAGATCGCGCATGACTTTTGGAATATCAGCTAAATAGCGGTTTTTACCATCGCGCTCAGACAACCGAATAAATATGCCTAATACTTTTAGATGTCTTTGCACACCCATTACATTTAGGTCATGT
>NZ_JBPYDC010000654.1:0-917 GCF_051847575.1 Psychrobacter sp. 1U2 | reverse complement strand
ACCTTGAGCGATCTCAGCCTGATAAGGCGTATAAGCAGTATACCAACCTGGATTTTCAAGTACATTACGCTGAATCACTGCTGGCATACGCACAGGTGAGTAGCCTTGACCAATATAGCTTTTATTAACGGTAATGTTGTCTGCCATAGTACGTAATTTGGCAAGCGCTGCATGCTCACTCATCGCAAGTGGCAAATCCAACTCTCTATGTATGCGTACTGGTTCAGGAACCGTATCATTAATAAAACTTGCCATGTCTTTATAACCAATAGCACTTAGCATATCAGCTTGCTTGGCATCGTTAGAACCTAGATGACGATAAACAAATTCAGTTTCATTAAATAAACCTTTAAAAGTATCAAAGGTAGGTTTTTGAGAATGAGTCATGAAAATCCTTAATAGACTTGGTAAAAAAGTAATAAGTTAGGACAAAAAAGACGGCATAAAATTGAGAAAATAACTTTAGACCAGACACTTATTAAAGGGTTAAAAATACGAGATAGACCGTATAAAGCTCAACAATAGATAAGGTTAAACATAGTGAACAAACTGCTTTTGATCGAAGCGAAACTGCGAGTGATAAATACCTTTATCAGAACGCTCACCTGCACCAATCATCATTACAATATGATGATCATCGCTAAGTTTGAGCAGCTTTTTCATTGCGGGCTCATCAAAACCGCCCATCGGACAGCTATCAAACCCATGTGCCCGTAGCGCTAGCATTAAGTTTTCAGCGGCAAGCGCCGTATTGTTTGTCGCCCAGTTTTTGACATCTTCAAAGGTATAGTAAGGCGACTTTATTGGACCTTTTACTCGCCTAGCTACTTGCGTTGCGCCCCATTTAACGACAGAGATTGCGTTTATCGGACCACGCAGAAAGTCTGCTGTGACTACTTTGGTGTAGTAGTCCGTCA
>NZ_JBPYDC010000653.1:0-917 GCF_051847575.1 Psychrobacter sp. 1U2 | reverse complement strand
CAGCACATCAAGCGCTTCTCTTAACGTTGTTTCAGGTTTAATGATGAAGCTATCGTAGGCTGGGTTTTTAACCCAGCTTTAAAATCTTGCAAAAGCAAAATGCTGGGTTAAAAACCCAGCCTACTACACAAAAATCTCGCCTACGCTAGCAGTATTGTTTGTAAAGCAAGCCGATCGTATAGTCGAAGTAGTCCAAAATGAGTAATAGGCAACCGAGCGCAGATAGTACACTAGTACAGCAAGCGAGGTTAACACCGTACCCGTTTATAATTGCTTTGACTATATTTAAAAGGATATAAGATGCCTGTTAATCTAAGCCATGCCGATAGTATTAATAATAAATCAAAAGTTTGCGTTATCGTTGGTCACGGTATCGAGGCCATTACCAGTGCCGTAGTGCTAGCAAGCTTAGGTCAGACTGTACACTTATATGCAGACGCTAAGATGCTAGAGCAGCAGTTGCAGCAATATGGCTTTGAGCGGCATTTGCAAGCATTATGGCAGATGTATGACCAGCAAGAGCAGATTATCAGTCAAGCGTTACCAAATAGTGCTGATAAGCTGTTGCAAATCTATGAAATAACAGGTGAAACATCTCATTATAATGATAATAATAATGATGATAGAGACCGCGAACAAAGCTCAGAAGTGGCGCTTTATTGGTTATTTCTGGACAGCATAAAGTCAGTATGGTTGGAGGAGAGCTGGATTACCGCTTTCAATCATAGCCATCAGCAGACGTTGCCTGTGATTATAAGTAGTATTGAGCAATTAGGGCATATCTCAGCGCTTGCCCAGCGCTTGCAACGTGCATGGGTATATTACATACCCTTTGTGTTTTTACAAGATGGCGCCGCGTACAGCTCGATGTTGACACCGTCACTATGGCTGCTTGGCGAAAAGACAGCGAACAGTAG
>NZ_JBPYDC010000652.1:0-918 GCF_051847575.1 Psychrobacter sp. 1U2 | reverse complement strand
TAAATAACCTGATTGACAGAAGCTTAGAAAAGGGTTACGTTAATTCACTATACGAACAAGGATTCTTATATAGAACAATTGATAAAGATTTTAATCCATTTATCTTTACTCATCAAAAAAGGAATTTGTGATGAAAAAAATGCTTTCTATTAGTATCGCATTGACGGCTTTAATAGGCTTTGCAGGCTGTTCACAATCAAATGATACTGCTAATGATACTAGTGCGACAAGCTCAGAAGAGACGACTACATTACGTTTTGCTCACTTTTGGCCAGCGACTTCAGCGACGCACAAAGACGTTTTTGCACCTTGGGCAAAAAAGGTTGAAGAAGAGTCAAACGGTCGCCTAAAAGTTGAAATCTTTCCTTCTGCCACTCTTAGTAAAGCCGATGCCGCTTACGATGCTGCTGCTAAAGGTACCATCGATATTGGCTCTCAACTTCAAGGTTATACCAATGGGCGCTTCCCATTAACTCAAATCACAGAGCTTCCTGGTCTCTCAAATTCAGCCACTCAAATGAACTGTATGCTCCAGACATTGTATGATGATGGGGTGATTTCGAGCGAATATGAAGACACGCATTTGTTATTTATGATGGGTACTGGCCCTGGAGGTATTCATACAATTGATAAAGAAATTCGCAAACCAGAGGATCTAAAAGGCTTACGTATTCGTCGTCCTTCTGCCATCGCTGGCGACATTATTGAAGCAGCAGGAGGCACGCCTGTCGGTCTACCAGCTCCTGATCTTTATACTTCGCTGCAACGCGGCGTACTGGACGGTTTAAGTTTGCCGTGGGATGCAACTGGCTCATTCAAACTTATCGAACTTGTAAACACTCATACCAATATGCCTTTTTATAGTTCCGCTATTATGGTGACGATGAATAAAGACAAGTACGAAAGCCTACCTGATGA
>NZ_JBPYDC010000651.1:0-919 GCF_051847575.1 Psychrobacter sp. 1U2 | reverse complement strand
ACCCTTTTACTGTGCTATAACTTTCATTGAATAGGTAACGCATAACGGGTGTCGTCGTGATGCTGAGTAGCAGGCTGCGATATTAAAAAACCACCGCGCCCCAAACCACCAAAACCCTCTGCAGATAACGACAAAGGCTTAATATATTGTTTGTCCAGCTCTAGCTGCATTTCGACCGCCAAACACACACCGCACCATTTACGAATAAAATCAATGATGACTCGATACATATCGCCTGCAGGCAATAACCTGAGATAGCGCTTAGCATCCAATTGATGAAATACTATCCTAATCTTACTGTCGAACTGCACGGCACGCGCGCCGCAAAATGCTGACACACCAAGCGCTGCATACTGTCCACCAAGCGCTGTCTGCTCGGTAGCTGGTAGATCAAACCACTCAGGAACGAACTGCTGAACACTGACTGTGCTATCCAAAAAATGTGACAATACATGTGCTAATTGATCGGCAGTCAGACGCCCTGGGGCAATCATGCCAGCATAGGCAATCAAGCTGTCTATTGCCGTCAATTTCTTGGGCTGACGCGCAAGCGCTCGCAGGCTTAAAAGGTAGCTGTCCTTTTTATCGTTTAATTCATACTGCAACGGCAAATTATAAAACCAGCTCGCTTGAACATATAAATCCGTCAGACGATGGTTAAACAAGTCTAAAAACGCAGGTGCCGCTTTATCTTTTGCATGATGCACTCGCGATGCTAGCTGATCGGTATACATCGCTGGTAAGACAGACATTGGGCCAGTCAGTCCGATGACCGCTGGGCACAACTCTAATTGCCTAACCTTTACTTGACTGGTCTTTATTTGACTGGCATCTATTTGATTAGCATTGTCGTCCATATTGTCTTGTGCGATTAGTGACATCGACTCAATCTCAGCTTGTGGATACGCCAAAGACAATG
>NZ_JBPYDC010000650.1:0-919 GCF_051847575.1 Psychrobacter sp. 1U2 | reverse complement strand
GACTACCCTGGATAGCTAAAGCCACTTTTATACATCAGTACTTTACAGTACTTCTTATAGCAGTATTTGGAGCACACCCATGAAAATTCGTTCACAAGTCGGCATGGTGCTTAACCTTGATAAATGTATCGGTTGTCACACTTGCTCAGTCACCTGTAAAAATGTTTGGACCAGCCGCGAAGGGATGGAATACGCGTGGTTTAATAACGTTGAATCAAAGCCCGGTATTGGTTATCCCAAAGAGTGGGAAAATCAAAGCAAATGGCGCGGCGGTTGGATACGAAACGCTAACGGCACGATAAACCCGCGTATCGGCGGTAAGTTTCGCGTACTAGCCAATATCTTTGCCAATCCTGATTTGCCAGAGATTGATGATTATTACGAGCCGTTTGATTTTGATTATCAGCATTTGCATACCGCGCCTATCGGTAATTATTCCCCAATCGCCCGCCCGCGCTCAGCCATCACCGGCAAGCGTATGCAAAAGATTGAATGGGGCCCTAACTGGGAGGAAATCCTCGGCTCAGAGTTTGAAAAACGCCGTAAGGACAAAAACTTCGACAACATTCAAGCTGAGATTTACGGTGAATACGAAAACACCTTTATGATGTATTTGCCGCGTCTATGCGAGCATTGTCTGAATCCCACCTGTGTGGCGTCATGCCCCAGTGGCGCGATTTATAAGCGTGAAGAAGACGGTATTGTCCTCATTGACCAAGAAAAATGCCGCGGCTGGCGCATGTGTATTTCAGGCTGCCCATACAAAAAGATTTACTACAACTGGAAATCGGGCAAGTCAGAAAAATGCATTTTCTGTTATCCGCGTATCGAAGCTGGCATGCCAACGGTTTGCTCAGAGACCTGTGTTGGCCGTATCCGCTACCTAGGCGTATTACTCTATGATGCCGATAAAATCGCT
>NZ_JBPYDC010000649.1:0-919 GCF_051847575.1 Psychrobacter sp. 1U2 | reverse complement strand
CATAACGCAGCAGCAAATGCGCGCGGTCAATGTCGGGGTAGCAGGGCGCTGCATCTCTGAGATTGGTATCTCTGATGAGGAGATGGAGACGCGAGTGGTTAACTGGGTTACGCCTTAGTTGTCTTGACGCCTTGTTTGTCAAAATCTTTAGCTATCAAAAACATTAATCATTAGAAGCCTTGGCAGCAGACTTGGCTTCTGCGTCGGCTTTGGCTTGCGAGTCTGCCAGCGGCGGTATGGGAATACCTTGGCGAATCTGAGCTGAAAACTCATTACTATTGACCTGAGTGTCTAGATCGGCCTGATTGTCAAAACCTCTAACCTTTGGGTTAATATGGGCATGCTCATACCAGGTATCCATCGACCAAGGCTGGCCACTGTTGTTGGGATTGGCATCTAGCATACCGACATCATATAGATAGTTTGGTAACCAGCCAGATACCCAAATTCGATAATCCCATGGCAGACGTTCGCCGCTAACGATGCGCGCCATATAAAAAATAATATTGGTACAATTACTGGTTAAGGTATTATACCAAGCAGGCTTGGCATTGAGCTCATCGGCTGCAATCAAGTACGACTCAAACAATGATCTGACTTCCGACTGCTGCAAATGGCTAACAGGCAACAAATACACTTGCTCACCGCGCGCATTGCTACGAGTATAAATAATATCGCGCTCTTCAGAGGCAATGAGGCTAAGCTCGTAACGTCTAAAAAAGCCCGCTAGTGCCGAAAACGATTCACCATCTTCTTTACGAATCTCAAAAGAAAAGGCAAGCGGGCGATCATCTTCAAAACGAAAACTGACTAAGGTATGAGCAATGAGAGGTCCCATCCAATAAGAGTTAATGACATCGACTCCGGACAATTTAGACATATCGACTGTACGCGTCTCCCAGTGCGCAGTCGCGTCCTC
>NZ_JBPYDC010000648.1:0-919 GCF_051847575.1 Psychrobacter sp. 1U2 | reverse complement strand
CTAAATTAAGAATCACATCAAAGCTTTTATCAGTCCTTGCAAGCTCATCATAAGTCATCATAGCAATATCGTCAGGGTGTGCTTGGCTGCTATCGCGGGTAAGCCAAGTAATCTGCAGCTCTTTATTTTGTATGCGGTAACGTGTCATCAGCTCACGACTAAATGCACTACCTAAGAATCCTGAGCCACCACTGATCAAAATATTCATGTCCTACTCCCTAATTA
This sequence comes from Psychrobacter sp. 1U2, assembly GCF_051847575.1. Classification (NCBI taxonomy): domain Bacteria; kingdom Pseudomonadati; phylum Pseudomonadota; class Gammaproteobacteria; order Moraxellales; family Moraxellaceae; genus Psychrobacter; species Psychrobacter sp. 1U2. The sequence goes on along the minus strand of NZ_JBPYDC010000648.1, from coordinate 694 downwards.
TTTTTAGCAATATGATTAGTGTGGCAAAAAATAAGCTACAAAAACAATAGGATAATTGTAGAAGTAACTACTTAAGTACAGATTTAGAATATGTAACTTGGCAGCCGCATAGAAAGAAGCATAGGATAAGACAGACTTAATTTAGGTAATTAAGTCATAGGTAGTTGACTGGTAGAAAAATGCTGAAAAAACATCAGTATTTTATTCATATACTATCTGATTATTTTCCCTGTTAAGGCATCTCCGATCTGGCTTGGCAACTTATAACCTAGTGTATCTCCTGTTAGATAATGCACTTGTTGGTCCAGATTACTGTGTTCATTGTCGTTAAGAAAATAGGCTTGTGCTTGAGTTAACGTCAGGGCTGGAGGTTTTCCTGAAGGGTTACAGCTTGTCGACACGATAAAGCCGTAAGGATTGTCTGGTGAAACCATCTGCGTGCATAGCTGTTGGACTAGAGGGTGCGCGATAATACGTACGGCCACACTATCGTGTTCTCCAGTAATCCATGACGGAATAGGTACAGTAATCTGTTTTGATAAGGGTAATAACCAAGTATGAGCCTGCTTTAAGATAGCTTCTGGGTGCATACGCCAACTCTCAAGGACCGTCTGACGTTGACTGTCGTTTAGGTCATCTAACAATGGCGCTATACGGTGAACATCGTCAGTGACGACAATCATCCCTTTGTGTA
>NZ_JBPYDC010000647.1:0-920 GCF_051847575.1 Psychrobacter sp. 1U2 | reverse complement strand
GCTATTATTAACCTAACAGAGAATATGAAATACCTACTTATGCCAACCAAATATACTGATTGGGTAGAAATATTTTATTAAATCCTTAATTATATTTACCAACACTCTGCACACCATAAAAAAAAACAGCCCATTATGGACTGTTTTTTTACTATTTTATTGTCAAATACTGAATAAAAACTACCATTCAATACTGTAGACAACAAATTAAGCGCGGTTTTTGTATTTACGAATCGTTTGCAGCTGGGCTACTGATTCTGCTAATGAAGCCAAGGCCGCATTAGTTTGTACGGTATCAGATTGGTTGACCAGCATTTGTTCCGCTTTTTTACGTGCTTCAACGATTTTACTTTCGTCAAGGTTATGTGCACGCATGGCAGTATCTGCTAATACAGTGACCATCTTTGGCTGTACTTCTAACACGCCGCCTGATACGTAAATCACTTCTTCTTCACCATTTGGTGTTTGCACTCGCATCGCACCTGGTTTTAGCAAAGTAATAAGCGGTGTGTGACCTGGCAATACACCAATCTCGCCTTCGGTACCCGTAGCTATTAACATGCTGATTTCGCCCGAATACAACTCTTCACGAGCACTTACGACGCGACATTGTAACGTTGCCATATTTAACTCCTTACGATCAAAACTGCGATGCGTTATCTACTTGCGAGTAGACTGGCGTCAGCCTACTCGCAGTTTAGCAAATGCTAATACAACTTACGCTGCAGTAGATTTCATTTTTTCCGCTTTGGCGACTACTTCATCAATACCGCCAGCCATGTAAAACGCTTGCTCTGGTAAATCATCGTATTCGCCAGCGATAATTGCTTTAAAGCTAGCAATAGTATCGCGCAGTGGTACATATTTACCAGGTGCACCAGTGAATACTTCTGCTACGTGGAATGGCTGTGATAAGAAAC
>NZ_JBPYDC010000646.1:0-920 GCF_051847575.1 Psychrobacter sp. 1U2 | reverse complement strand
TAAAGACCACAGCCTTTCAAGATAAACGGTACCAAAAACTCAGCCGCTCGTGCTTCATCTTGCTTATCATAAGCATTTTTCTCCATTAGACCGACGATTTCTGTTTCAAATTCAGCATACCTTTGAGTTGTCGCCCAAATCAGAATCAGCAATTGTAATGGATCAACAACGCTTATTTTGCCTTGTTCATGCCATGTCTTCATTACCTGCGTTTTATCCAGTGCCCACTCTTTCATCGTAGTCGACATAAAATCATGGAGGTGCGGTGCACCGCCGATGACCTCAAGCGCGAACAGCTTATGTCGGTTTGGATTGGCAAATGCCTGATGCAGCTTGGTACGTACAAACTTTTCGATAACGACTTTGGGATCACTATCCACTGTCATGGTAATCAGCCCCTCGTTCCATTCTTGAATAATAGAATGCAGCACAGCCTTGTACAGATTTTTTTTATTTTTAAAATAATAATGAATATTGGCTTTTGGTAACCCTGCTCGATCAGCGATACCTTGCATGGTGGCACCGCGATAGCTTTGTAGAACAAACTCCTCTTCAGCCGCTGACAAAATCAGTGCCTGATTTTGCGCGCGTATATCTTGTTGACTACGATGAGTATATGCTTCAAAGGCGGATGAGATGTTTTCTTGATTTTGATGAGCCATATTTTAAACCATTAGGTATTATTGTTGAGTAGCTATGTTCTGGTGAACAAATGAGTTGAATTGTTGGTTTTTATAGAACAATTTTTAGTTTTTATAGAACATAGTAAGATAAATACAAGTATTTCGCATAAAGTAGTTGACCAAATGGTCAGGTTTAAGCAGAATAGGTAATATTAAAGCAATAACTACTTAAGTAATACTACTTTTGTATAAAAAGAAAAGGATTTCGTTGTGAGCTTAACTTTACAGCAATTTAAT
>NZ_JBPYDC010000645.1:0-921 GCF_051847575.1 Psychrobacter sp. 1U2 | reverse complement strand
AATCAGTGTCATCACGAGCCAGCCACCGAGCATCAATGTATGAAAGCCCAGCAGGCAAACCAACACATAGAAAAAATTGACCACGTTGGTCTGCAATAAGGTAAACAAACCCAAAAATCCTGACACGCACCAGACGATGCTCATGACTATCATGATGCCTTTAATGCGGCCATCGATTTTCCCCAGTATCCGTGCAAGATTGCCATTACTGTCAATACGCGAAGCTCGCCGATGGAGCTTTTGAATCGGCTTACCGTCTTCTGCCTGTAATTTTTCGGTTACCAATAAAGGATCGGTCGTAAAGACGTGCTGCTCGGTCTCAAGCGTACGTACCAGCTCAGTTAATTGGTCTTGGGGTGATAGCATGATAGGGAGATATCCATATAAATAGAACAAACATTAATCCAGTAAAGTAAACAACTATTACGAACATTGTAACCTATTCAAGATTATTTTCATTCTTGCTTGAATAAACAAGAAATAAGGGTAAAATAAAAAGCTGACCAAATGGTCAAAATACAACCAGTAGTTATGGATAATAAAATCTACCCTAAAATTAAGTTATAAATCTTATGACATATTCAATCATATCGTAATCTACTATACCTTCTCTTCTTAAAGAGTCTCTGCCACAGATATGGACTCTAGTGATCGTTTATAGCAAAGCTAGACAATACGATTGTGGTTGTATTTAAGCTTTATTTTAGGCTTTAGACAAAATATACATATCTAAAATAGATTAATAATAGATTATGCAGGGAGCACATCTATCTATGGATATCAAATCTACTTCTCAACCTCTATTAGAACGGCCAGAAGATGAAAACCTAGGCACTGTCGCCAATATTGCTTATGGCTTCCAACACGTACTAACTATGTATGGTGGTATTATTGCTGTGCCACTGATTGTTGGGCAAGCAG
>NZ_JBPYDC010000644.1:0-921 GCF_051847575.1 Psychrobacter sp. 1U2 | reverse complement strand
GTTTTTTTCAGCTTGCTCTAAATCTTGCTGTTGTAAGTTTAAGCGCTGTAAGTTTTCATAAATACGTTCGATACGAGGCGCTTCGTTATCGATAGCCGTTGCCTTGATGTCACCAATCACAGGTGATGTTTCAGTATCCTCTTGTTTCACGTGAAACAACGATGGCTCATTTAAGCTAATTAATTCTAACCAATGAGCAAGCTTACCACCGGGTGCAGCGCAAGCATCTAAAATGCGCAGCTGGTTATTATCAGCGTCTGAATCAATATCTGTATTAGACTTATCAGCACTAACTTTATTCATTAAAGCGGTATGAATGAGTGGCGCGGCAAGTTGAGCATGCATATCTTGTACGCTGGCAGCACCTTCAGCGAAATGAGGCAAAGCGTTCACTGCAGTGCTTTGATGTAGCCTAAGACCTTTGGTTGATAATGTGGTAGGCGTGGCTGTATCTGACGAACTCGTTAAGTTAAAACCACTGGTTAGCTCAATCAAATCCGCTTCTATCTCTGCCCCATCCAATGTTTGTTGATAATCCTCTACTGAGCTAATCCCTGAGTTTACCCGTAAAAACATCGGCGCAGGCTGGCGTAAACCTTGCGTCAACGCTGCATACTCATCACTCCAATCTTGTTTAAGCTGATAAGCGAGCCAGTTGGGCAAACTGTGGTTCTTGTCGCATTTTTTACGGAATTTATTGGTGTTTTTGGCGACTTTACGTAGGATCGCATTGACAAGACCAGAAGCCCGCGCAAATTCAATTTCTTTGGTTGCCTCTACCGTTTCATGAATAGCAGCATGGTCAGCTACCTCTAAGTAAAGCAGCTGTACAAGACCCACTTGAATAGCAGTGCGCACCTCAATCTCATCAATAGGATTGTCAGCTAAGCTATCAAGTAGCCTTGCAAGTGCGTGCCATTG
>NZ_JBPYDC010000643.1:0-921 GCF_051847575.1 Psychrobacter sp. 1U2 | reverse complement strand
ACCATTGAAAAGCACACGGTTCAATGCTAAATTCTAGCAAACATCTGCCTCGCGAGTTGCCATGAGCAAGCCTACACCTGAAATACCTCCTGAACGTCCAAATGATCCTGCATCAGACAAGCGAGACGGCACTATTAACGACCCTCTTAAGACGCCTCAAGACATTGAGACTGACGACAAAGCACCAGCGACGGATATTTCTTTGGTCAATGGTCAAAACACCCCGCGCGAGTACAAAAAAGACAATCAGTCGTTTTTTATGCAGCGTGGTTATCAGATTTTATTGGTATTGGGACTGATTGCTGCCTTTTTATTGGTGATGGTCTATCAAACGTTGTTTGGTCGTATCGAGCAGCCTGAGCAAAAGGTGACGATTGAGCAGGGCGACACTTATTACGGCTTGCTTCCACAATGGCAACAGCAAATCCCGCTGTTTTCTGCCAGTATTGCTAAGTTTTATATCAAGTCGCAAGTAGATGCACCGCTACATGCAGGTATCTATCAATTACCAGAAAACCCGACGATAGCAGAAGCATTGCATGTCTTACAACAAGGCGCAAAGGTGGCGATGGTAAAAGTACAAATTATCGAAGGCAAGACAGCTAAAGATCTATATCAAAATCTACGCGACAACCCAGGCATCAAAAAAGAAGTACTGACCGCTGATAGTGATAACGCTAGTATCGCAAAAGCGCTGGATCTGGTGGGTATACTGCCTGATTCGGTGATCAATAGCGACGATCCTATTGTTAGCTACAACCTTGAAGGGTGGTTCACTCCTGATACCTATTATTATGGCGAAGATGCCAGTGACAAGCAGGTCTTGACGGATCTGTATAAGCGCCAGCAGCAAGCATTGACCCTAGCTTGGGAAAACCGCGCAGCTGATTTGCCATATAAGACGCCTTATGAAGCATTGAT
>NZ_JBPYDC010000642.1:0-923 GCF_051847575.1 Psychrobacter sp. 1U2 | reverse complement strand
GGTACATCTACAGCCGTCATCAAATCTCTCATTAATTATCAAGCGCTAAGCAATATTCATCACAAACGAATACATGGTTCATGGCATAATACTTTATGCTCACTATATCCACACAGTATAACAAATTGTCGATTACTATGACCTCAAAACCTATGCAGACTTCAAAAGATAACCAAACTCTAAACACTCAAGCATCAGACACTCAAATTCCAACGCCTCATACAGGTGCTGCAACTGCTCATCCTAGCGCAAGCTTATCAGCTGCTAGCCTAACTATGGATAGCTTAATCGATGCTCAAGTTGCCTTTATGCAGCAGTGGTTACAGCAGCAAGCAGAGCCGATGGCTCTAGAGGCTTGGCAGTGGTTAGGCGCGCAGCCACTACATAAATACGTTAGCGCCGATGATTTGCAGCACCTGATTAATGACTGGCTACTGAGCCAACCGATGAGCGATGTCATGCGCACCGATATCCGCGATATCTTGCATACGGTCATTTATCATCCAGTCAACGACAACGTACCTTTATCTGAGCTAGTGGATGATACTCAGGTTGAAACTCTTGCCAATTACATAGGTAGCCATGACGAGCAGCGTAATGCCTTGATTCATACGCTAGTCGGCAATGAAACCTTTGCAGACTTGTTGACGCAAACACTATATCACGCTATCAACGACTTTATGGAAACCACGCTGGATAAAGCAGGCGGTGTTGGTAAGCTCATGAAGCTTGGACGCAGCTCATTTGAGAAGGCAACCAACAGAAACCTGGATGAAAAGTTACAGACGTACTTGCATCGCAATATTAAAGACTTAACTCGCCGAGCAGAGGCGAATGCGCAAGCACACTTATCAAATGAAGAAGTCGCTCGGCTCTTGATAACAGGTTGGGGACGCATCAAAGACCAACCGATTAGCCAGCTA
>NZ_JBPYDC010000641.1:0-924 GCF_051847575.1 Psychrobacter sp. 1U2 | reverse complement strand
AAAATATGATAATCGATATGGTATTGTCTGCAGAGTATTTCTATATACTCTACATACCGCCCATCATGCCCGTATGCCCAATAGTCTTCACATAGCTGTATGTCGGACTGATCTACATAAGGGCTAAAAATAAGTTTTAAGCTCATGGTTATCTCCAAACCAAGTAGTTGACGTTAATCACAACGAATAAGGGACATCGTAGTGATTCATAATGGCCAAAAATTTGGTCTCAAGATTCGTTAAGGTATAACGATTCAGCGCTAATCCTTCATTTAGCTCTCGTTGCACCCATATCCTAACCGCTTCATCATTATAAAAAATGGGGTTAACGCCTAGCATCTTTGCTAACTGTGAACCCTGTTGTATTTGCAGGTTTACCATAAGTTTGGTAGATAGCGATATCGCTTCGGCGCTTAGCCAAATTGAAGCATGCGGCGGTTTAATAAATGTGTTCATGTATAATCTCCTGTAGATTAATATCCATTTCTGTTAGTTGTAATGACTTTCTACAGATTAAATTATACATACATTTTGAGCTATTGCAACTTAAAATAACCTTCTATAGAGCTTTTTGTTACTTAATAGGACCTTTTATTTATTTGAGAGCTATAGTTTGCTGCGTATTATTTGGCGTAATCACTGATAAGCGCAGTATTATCTTATGTTCTAAAAGGAGGAAGGTTTATTCTTATTCCTTAACTATCTCATAAAGGTCGCCCACTTCAATATCCAAATATAAACATAGCTTCTCTACAACCTCTAGATCTACTCTTGTCGCTTCTTCGTTATACATACGTGTGATTGTGCCTCTATTTACATCCGTGTCTCTAGACACATCAGCAATCTTTAACCTTTTTTCACCCATAATTCTAGATAAATTACACTTCACCATAACCTCCTCCATAATAAAATAACCTACTGTAG
>NZ_JBPYDC010000640.1:0-925 GCF_051847575.1 Psychrobacter sp. 1U2 | reverse complement strand
AAAAGCTTTGGAACACAGTCCTCAAGATATAAAGCTTGAAATTTGGACCGACTCAAGCTATGTCAAAAACGGTATCACCCAATGGATTGAAGGATGGAAAAAGCGTGGCTGGAAGACTGCGAGCAAAAAGCCTGTAGCCAATCAAGACTTGTGGCAACAGTTGGATACGCTTTGTCAAGCACGCGATGTTGATTGGCACTGGGTTAAAGGTCACGCTGGGCACGCGGGTAACGAAAAAGCAGATGAGCTGGCCAATCTAGGCGTCACGTCTAGCAGCGAGCAACCATCTGTCGGTAACTCTGCACGTAACGACGATGACACTGCTAAAAAAAAAGCCAATGATTGGTTAAACGATGACCCGTTAGGCTTTAATATGATGGATGAGGATTCAGACGAAGAATTGTTATACGAAGATTCTTTAAATGAGATGTCAGACAACAGTGACTCAAAGTCTATTCAAGTCAAACAATTAAATAATACTACGCAGCCAGTGAGTATCAACACCATGATATCAGATGAGACGAATACAAACAGCGATACAACCAACGTGTCAGTAGACTTGCCAAAATTCGATGGTGATACTGGTCGTGCTAACCCCAACTTTCGTCCGCTACTACCACAGCCTATTCATCGACGCGAGCCCAATCGTCAGCTGATCATGGATACAGAGACGACAGGGCTTGACCCTCTCAAAGGTGACCGCGTGATTGAGGTCGGTATTGTCGAGATGGTCGGTCGTAAGTTTACGGGCGAAAAACTCCATGTTTATATCAACCCGCAGCGCGGTATGGATGAAGAAGTCATTCGTATTCACGGTATCTCTGAAGCTTTTTTGGCAGATAAGCCAACCTTCGATCAGGTTGCTAAGTCGTTATATGATTTTATGGATGGCGCAGAAATCATCGCTCACAACGCCACGTTTGAT
>NZ_JBPYDC010000639.1:0-925 GCF_051847575.1 Psychrobacter sp. 1U2 | reverse complement strand
CAAGACGATAGGCCCTTTGATATCTTGGTTGGTTGCAGCCAAAATAAGCGCCGCCCACCCACCTTGACAGTTACCAATGATTACTGGTGATTGTGCATGGGGATGTCTTTTTTCTACTTCACGGACAAACTTTCCTTCAGCATAAGTAATATCGGCAATGGTTTGCGTCGGCTCAGGAAGACGCTTAAATGCCACAAAATACACAGGATGGCCTTTGTTAAGTGCGACACCGACTTGACTCTCATGCTTAAAGCCACCAATACCTGCACCATGGCCAGCTCTGGGGTCAATCACGATATAAGGGCGCTCATCGTCGTTGGTGACAATCCCTTTAGGTGGTTCTATTCTTAGCAAGACGTAATTGCATGGGCGTTCAAACTTGGTTGCATCCATGATTACTTGGTAGTCATAATCTAAGACTGGCGGGCAGCCAGCCAGCTCATGCTCAAGAAAAATATCACCACGCTCTTTAAGTACATCGACTGTTTGTAAAAGTCGTTTACTACTATCTGTACTGTAGCTCAACCATTCTTGCCATAGTTTTTTTGGCGTAGAGATCTTCTGCCAACTTTTTATGATGGCATTCTTATCTTGATTCAGTGTCTGGATATTTTCTTGAATTTGCTTATGATTTTGTTGTAAATGCTTACAAGTAACCTCTATCAGTAAACCTGCGCCGTCTGTTCTATAGTTATTTTGTAGGTTGAGCTCGTCTATGGTATTTTCATTTTTGTAAAACTGATGGTTTACCATCTCTTGAAAGTTTGGTATCAAACCTGTAGCTCTATGATGTGGGTTGCTACGACTTAACCACACCTCGGCTTTGTTTGGATTTTCAATATTTTTTTCAATAGTGTCTGACATAGGTGATTCCAATTTTGAGTTGACGATAATGTTTTTTATATACTGCTATTATTGATTATCC
>NZ_JBPYDC010000638.1:0-925 GCF_051847575.1 Psychrobacter sp. 1U2 | reverse complement strand
GGTGGCGCATCTCAGGACAAGAAATTGCTTGAAGGTGCTGTCGCTGATATGACTGCAATTGCTGGTCAAAAGCCTGTTGTCACCAAAGCGCGTAAATCAGTTGCTGGCTTTAAAATTCGTGAAGAATGGCCGATTGGCTGTAAAGTAACGCTACGCGGTGAGCAAATGTACGAATTTTTAGATCGTCTGATTGCCATTGCAATTCCTCGTATTCGCGATTTCCGTGGTTTTTCACCTAAAGCCTTTGACGGACGTGGTAACTACTCACTGGGTATTAAAGAACAAATCGTATTCCCAGAAGTAGACTTTGATAAGATTGATCGTATTCGTGGTATGGATGTGACTATCACTACGTCAGCTGGTACTGATGAAGAAGGTCGTGCGTTACTTAAAGCATTCGGCTTCCCATTTAAATAAGGTAAAGACGTTATGGCAAAAAAGAGCATGATTAACCGCGAATTAAAGCGCGAAAAAATGGTTGCTAAATATGCTGAAAAGCGTATTAAGTTAAAAGAAACCATCAGTGATATGACTGCAAGCGACGAAGAACGTATGGATGCGATGTTAGAGCTACAAGCTTTACCGCGCAATTCATCACCAGTTCGTCTGCGCAATCGTTGTGCTATCACCGGTCGTCCTCATGGCTACTTCCGTAAGTTTGGCTTATCACGTAATATGTTACGTGAGCGAGTCATGCAAGGCGATGTGCCTGGTGTTCGTAAAGCAAGCTGGTAAGGGGTAATTACATGAGTATGCAAGATACCGTTGGAGATATGCTAACCCGTATCCGTAACGCACAAATGGCTAATAAAGTATCCGTAGCGATGCCAAGCTCAAAACTACGTAAATCGATAGCTGATTTATTGGTTAATGAAGGTTATGTAGCGAGTGCTGTTGTTACTGAAGAAGACAACAACAAAGCGAC
>NZ_JBPYDC010000637.1:0-926 GCF_051847575.1 Psychrobacter sp. 1U2 | reverse complement strand
AAGCAGCAGGCGTGGCTCAAAACATTTTGGTCGATAGAGCCAAACCTAACGACCCCAATCCTCTGGTACCTGGTAATACGACGAGCGTTAACGCCTCTATTCGTCAAGATTGCCGTCAGCGCGTTTTTATCACCACACGTGACGCGCGCTTGATTGCATTAAGCGCTGAGACGGGCGTTATTTGCCCCGGGTTTGGCGGTGATGATGGTACGGTCAATCTGTGGCAAGGGATGCCTAATATCTCCCCTGGCGCTTATTATAGTACCTCGCCCGGCCTTATCGCCGATGATGTGATCGTCGTTGGCGGCGCTATCAATGACAACGTGTCTACCACCTTGCCATCAGGCGTGGTTCGCGCTTTTGATCTGGCGACAGGCGAGCTGGTGTGGAACTTTGATGCCGCAAACCCAACAGCGACCGCGCCCATTGCTGATGGCGAAACCTATACCGAAAACGCGCCGAACAGCTGGAGCGTGTCAAGCTATGATGCAGACCTGGGTCTGGTCTATGTGCCCTTTGGTGTCGGCTCGCCTGATCAATATGGCGTGGGCCGCTCAGAGGCTGAAGAGGAGTACTCAACCTCCATTACCGCGCTTGACGTCGCAACGGGTGAGCCGCGCTGGACCTTCCAAACGGTGCATCATGACTTATGGGATTACGATGTGCCGGCTCAGCCAAGCTTGATTGACTTGACCATTGAGGGCAAAAAAGTGCCCGCACTGGTGCAGCCCACCAAGCAAGGCGAAGTGTTTGTGCTTAACCGCGCCACAGGGGATCCTGTGCTGCCAGTCGAGGAGGTCGCGGTACCACAAAGCGGCGGTATCGAGGGCGAGCCGTTATCACCCACGCAGCCGGTCTCAAAAATCTCTTTTGCACCCAAAGAAGTCACCGGCGCGCAGATGTGGGGCATGACGCCAGTCGATCAG
>NZ_JBPYDC010000636.1:0-927 GCF_051847575.1 Psychrobacter sp. 1U2 | reverse complement strand
ATATACCAAGCGGCAAACAGATGGATTAAAAAGCCAATACCAGTAATAATCCCAGTCATGGTCAATGCTAAACCATCAAAGCTTAGAGCAAAGCTTGGCGCAAAGTCGCCAACTTGAAACCACGTCCATAGCGGTACTTGTATTACGGTACCTGCTGGATTGTCCATCAAAAAAGTATAACTGACAACCAAGGCACACAATGCAGATAACAGCATGCTCCCAACACCGACAAATGCAGCTGCTTGTTCAGTTAGCTTGTCACGCATAAAGGCTAATATTAAAAAGCCAATGAGCGGAAGTATAAAGGTTAATGGTAATAAACTCATGACATCATCCCTTCATCTCATTGGCGCTATCGACATCGAGATGTCCACGCTTATGGTAAAACTGTAGTAATATCGCTAAACCGATGGCTGCCTCAGCGGCGGCTAATGTCAATATAAAGATAAACATGATCTGTCCGTCTGGGTCGACCCAGCGGCTACCTGCCACTACAAATGCTAATGCCGCCGCATTCATCATAATCTCAAGACTCATTAGCATGAATAAAAAGTTACGACGTACCATGACACCGCATAGTCCAATAGCAAACAATACACCTGCCAAGATGAGTCCATGACTCATAGGTATCATACCCAGTACGCCCTGCGCCTCAGCAACTGGCTGCACGAAGCCTGCTACTTCATGGGCAAACGGGACGGTGGACACATCTTGTGCCACGCTCGCTGCTAATATCATCAGTCGGACTCCTTACGCGTGACTCGTTGCACACCTACATAGTCATGTGGATCTACTTCTTTGTATTCGTATGGTTCAGCTATTCTGACAGCTTCATTATCTGCATAACTGTCATTACTCTCATGTTCTATGATATTACCCACACTTGGATGAAAGTTTTGGCTATCGTTACCAGTGATCTCATCATCT
>NZ_JBPYDC010000635.1:0-928 GCF_051847575.1 Psychrobacter sp. 1U2 | reverse complement strand
AACTGTGCCATTTCACCGCGTAAACGATCAGCAACCAAATCAATCTCAAATTGCTCATCGCCTTTATAAACCGCGACTTTATCAAAGAACAAATCTAAAATCTCAGAAGTACTCAAACCCAAAGCACGTAGGATAATAGAAGCAAGTAGTTTACGACGGCGATCAATACGTGCAAAGACTAAGTCTTTGGCATCAAATTCGAAGTCAAGCCATGAACCACGGTAAGGAATGATACGAGCGTTATAAAGCACTTTACCACTTGAATGCGACTTACCTTTATCATGGTCAAAGAATACACCAGGTGAACGATGTAATTGAGAGACGATAACTCGTTCAGTACCGTTGATGATGAAAGTACCATTGTCTGTCATTAAAGGCATTTCACCCATATAGACACTTTGCTCACGAATATCTTTGATAGCCGCTTTGCTGTCTTTATCTTTGCTGTCTTTGTCTTTGATGATCAAACGAATTTTGACACGCATCGGTGCAGCAAACGTTGAACCACGTAAGATACACTCACGCTCATCAAATTCAGGCGTGCCTAAATAGTACTCAACAAATTGTAGCTCTGCGTTGCCAGAGTGACTCTCAATTGGGAAAATAGAGGAATACGCAGCTTGCAAACCAGTATTCTCACGAGCTTTTGGCTTTTTATGCTCTTGCAAAAATTGCTCGTAAGAATCTACTTGGATAGACAATAAGTATGGAATGTCCATCACAGTGGGCAATTCAGCAAAACTTTTGCGAATACGCTTTTTTTTCAGTATAAGAATATGCCATCGAGAGTCCTTACAGTAGACGTGAAAACAAATGAAAAGCGTGGCCAACTTGCATAAATATTATGCAGATTTAGCGACGTAAACGATAATAAAATAAAAATTCTTACTAAAACTGTTCTATATAGATTGACGCTTCTAACAGAATA
>NZ_JBPYDC010000634.1:0-929 GCF_051847575.1 Psychrobacter sp. 1U2 | reverse complement strand
AGATTATAGAAGTTTCTAACTGCCCAGTCGTAGGATTAACGGTGTAGTAACCCCATTCCATACCATTTTCGGAGTTATTTACTGAGCCAGCTTTATCCACTTGGACATGGACATAAGTCCCATTATCGAAGAATGCTAATCCGATTAGCTCATCGTCATCAGTATCATCGAAACTCCAAGACCCTAAGATCCCTTCAGGTTGGGTTTTTGAAAACTCATGGCTTTCATCACTGTCGATAATGCCATCATTGTTTTCGTCTACTTCGAGGATCAGCTTGCCGTTAGATACCTGAGCATGGCGATTGACAGAATCTGACAATCCAGAGCTACCATTTTTATCAAAAATAGGCGTAGCAGTTAGTTTGCCTGTACTATTATTGATATTGTAATTACCCCATTCCATACCATTTTCAGGGTCACTTGTAGACTGACTACTATTGACTTGGACCTGTACATAAGTCTCGTCATTCATAAAGACAATCGTTGATAATCCACTACTACTATCGTCATTACTCCACGTTCCAACGATTTCAGTGTCGATATTTGGCTGATTGGGTAGTGGTGAGGTCGACTCATCAGAGTCATCATCACATCCTTGTAAAAAGAATATAGCTGTCATGGCTAGTAGCGTTAATTTGAACGATTTCATTTTTATCTCTCCTTGATTTAAAAATGTAAAATCTCAATTTTTACAACTATTATGCCGATATACCTCCTTGTTTTTAACAGTTTGTAAGGCTCATACTATATAGTAATATTACTAAACAATTTAAATATATTCTTAATTATAAATATACCAAATATCTTTAAGTTAATCTAATCAAACAGCTGTTTTTGTTACATATTTATTAAAATTTAAGTCCTAAAGGTTAGGCTTTAAGTTTAGTACTGATTGAATATGGGCAAGAACTTAACAGCAGCTGCTACTA
>NZ_JBPYDC010000633.1:0-929 GCF_051847575.1 Psychrobacter sp. 1U2 | reverse complement strand
TTATAGGATAAGGATTTTTCTAAAAACTCTTGATGCTCTTCAGCAATACTCATATAACGCTCAAACAGCTTTTCTTGTAACATTTCTTTCTCCTAGTAAAAAACATATTCAATAACCTCTAAACCATCGCCCTCACCCTTGCCATAATCCCACGTCCAATCACCAGTCTCACATAAATAATGGCAATGGCAAACAGCAAAACGATTAACGCTGCCCCGCCAATAGCCAAGCTCGTCCAGGGCACACTAAACTGTAGATTAAACCATTGAGTAATCGCAGCCCATGCGCCAACGCTGGCGATAACGACCGCAAAGGTCGCTGCGCTAATACCAAGTACACCTAACTCTAGGATGTTGAGCATGTATAAGTCGCGCTTTTGCATACCGAGTAGTCTAAATGATGCGCTGTCCTTCATGCGATCTTGCGAGGTAGACAGTAGCGAACTGATCAGCACCATGACCCCCGTCAGCAATGCCAGTAGGGTAAAGACATAGACCAAGCGGCTCATTTGTACCACCAGCTCTTGGATTTGCTCAGCGATTGCCGTACCGTCGATGGTGGTGACCGCCGGGAACTGGCGTACTAATTTGCCTTGTAGCTCTGGAATCATATCTTCTGATACGTGGGCAGTGGCAAATTGAATCTGCGGGGCAGCGGACAGTACAGACGGCTCAAATAAGAAGTAAAAATACGGGCTTGGGCCACGTTCATAGCGCGTGCGAATACTGGTGATTTGCCCGATAATTTCGATCCCTTGAATATTAAAGACCACTTCATCGCCCATGCCGACATTGAGCATACTGGCGGCAGTGTCCAAGATAGATAAGGGTTTGACTTGCTGGTCGGCATCATCGATAGGGGTATATAGCGCGCCGTCTGTGAGTGATTCAGTGATGTATTCGGTGTCCATGACCGTATCTGTATAGCTT
>NZ_JBPYDC010000632.1:0-930 GCF_051847575.1 Psychrobacter sp. 1U2 | reverse complement strand
GTCATGGTGCGGCCACGAGCTTTTAACTCGACATCACTGGCACCAACGAATAGGTTTACCGACAAATATTTTGCTGGCGGCATCTGACAAGCGACAAACTGACGCCAAATCAGCTCATACAAACGTATGGCATCGCGCTCCACACCTTTTAGCTGAGTAGATTTCATGTTGACGTTAGAGGGACGAACCGCCTCATGCGCTTCTTGTGCACCCTGTTTGTTACCATAAAAGTTTGGCTTTTCTGGTACATACTTTGCGCCATAGTTGTCTTCGATATAGCCACGTGCAGCAGCTAATGCGTCACCAGACAAGAAGGTCGAATCCGTACGCATGTAGGTGATATGACCCGCTTCGTATAAACGCTGGGCCAAAATCATGGTCTTTTTAACTGAAAACCCTAAGCGGGTGCTAGCAGCTTGCTGCAAGGTCGAGGTAATAAACGGCGCACTTGGACGTGATTGTGTTGGCTTTTCTTCACGCTCTTTTACGATAAAGTCGCTTGATTTTAATACCTCTAAGACTTTGTCAGTCTGCTCTTTATTGACAAGCTTAAGCGTCTTACCACCTTGCTTGGTCGCCTCTAAGCGCAAAGCAGTTTGCTCAGCGTCTGTAGGTTTTTTGGCAGTACTATTGGTAACGTGAGTATCAGCATGAATTTGCCAATATTCTTCTGGTATAAAAGCGCGAATTTCGTGCTCGCGCTCAACGACCAAGCGCATAGCAACCGACTGCACGCGTCCTGCAGACAGGCCACGAGCGACCTTTTGCCATAGCAGCGGCGACACCATAAAGCCGACGACCCGATCTAAAAAGCGCCGCGCCTGCTGGGCGTTGACGCGATCGATATCAAGCTTCGATGGTTCTTTAAACGCATTTTGAATAGCGGACTTGGTAATTTCATTAAAGACCACACGTTGATACTTATTATCA
>NZ_JBPYDC010000631.1:0-930 GCF_051847575.1 Psychrobacter sp. 1U2 | reverse complement strand
GTAATCGTAACCAATAAGTGCCACATGTGCTGGTCTGTGCTCTGATATCTCGCGGGAGGGCTCACCTGTGATGGGCAAATCCAAACCTTTCTTGATGGTAATCATAAGCGAAAACTTAGTCCATAGTCTAAAACGATACCAGACGTCCTGTTTGGTACGACAGCAGTATTCCAAAAGCATTATGACAGACCATCATGCAGCAGCAGCCTAGGGCGGAGCTGTGATTGAGTGCCTTAAACATAACGCTTAAGTATTACTGCAAGTAAGAGTATTAACGCTGACCTTAGACTCCTTAACAACACGTTAACGTCTTATTCGAATTACCAAAGTGGCGACCGGCTACCAAGATGCATCATAAGTCTATCAAATAAAAGTAAACCTCTAAAACTAACTGCTTAGAGTGAGCACTTTAAAGTATAGATGAACCTACAATACGTTTTATTGAAATTTATAACATTGTCATACTAGTATCATGTGATTGAGTCTAAAACAGAAAAAACTCTCAGACGCAATATATGATAAGTTGATTAAAAACAAACCGATTAACGGAGGAGGATACAATTTTAAATCATACCCATCTATCGAAAATCAGGCTGTCATATCTTTATAGTTATGTCCTATTATAGCCAAACACGATCAATCTATGTAAAAGCTCAATAGGCATTGCTAAGATATAGAAACAAATACAAATTTACCTAGGATTATACGCTAAATTAACCTAAAATTGCCAGTTAGTAATTGAATTTATCTAATTGTAGTACCTAATTTAGCGGTCGAAACTTATAGTTATCAATCATCAAAAATACTCAGACGACTATAATAGTTTTAACTTAAAATATAAACTAAAGTTGTTCTTAGAGACAAATATTTGGTTAAGTGCATACTTTATAGTATTTTCTTCCTAATTATCAATTATTGTTGTTTCTGTTG
>NZ_JBPYDC010000630.1:0-931 GCF_051847575.1 Psychrobacter sp. 1U2 | reverse complement strand
TAGCAATACCGAAGTAGAGCGCGAAAGATAGCCCTACAAAAATAATATTAATGACATACTGACTCATGGCTTATTCCTCATCTACGCCGTATTGTTTATCCAACTTATTCATACGCCAAGCGTAGAAGAAAATTAAGATAATGAATATACCAATGGATCCTTGCTGCGCAAACCAGAAGCCTAAGTCAGCACCACCGAATTGAATTCCTGCAAGTAGCGGACGTAATAAAATAGCAAAGCCATAAGAACATAGAGCCCAGATAACAAGGCTACCTAAGATGAGACGGACATTGGCACGCCAATAACCGGATGGGTCGTTGTGGTTTTCCATAGGACAACTCCTTTTGCCTGACATAAATACAAGACTAATAATTGAGTTTTAATAAGTCATTATGGTTTAGCATATACTGTCTAAAGCTGTATCGTTTATAGCGAAAGAATAGAGCCACAGGGTACAAAAAACTAAAACAGAATGACCAATCAATATTATTAATCAAAAATTACCAACAACATGGATAAGCTTGAGGCGATTTCTTGTAACACTAAAATCTTATAAAGATATAATCACTGGTGCAATATCGCTGACAATGTAACGTAGCAACGTATCTTAGAGAACAGCGTAATTTAAAAATTCAAAGGAGGTTTATATAAATTAACACTCCGTCGTTTTTATCCAACCTTTTGAATATTCTGTTTGTTAAACTCTATTTGACTTGTATCTGAGGTAGATAAAGTTAACAATACAAATTTGATCATAAATAAGTTTATTATTGATTAAACAACATCACTGTAATCGTTATTTTTACACATATGTTTTACACTTGCCAAAACTAAAAATGTATATAAGAATTATAGACAACTACAAAATCTGTACATCTGTTATAAAAGTCAAATAACAATATTGTTATTATTAAACTGGTTAGTCATAAAC
>NZ_JBPYDC010000629.1:0-932 GCF_051847575.1 Psychrobacter sp. 1U2 | reverse complement strand
TGAGAATCAGTAATTTGTTAATTTATGCTACTACGACGCTATTACCAACGATGCTTATCCCAGTTATCAGGGTTGGCCCAATAGTCTGCATTCAACCAATTTGGCAGCTTTTTATAATCATACAAATTAAATTGCCATAGCGTTAACGATGCTGGTAAGTTTGAAGATGAGTTAGGCAAGCGAGTGTCACCTAAAAGGTTAAGGGGCGTAAATCCGTAAGCTCGTAGATCTAAAGTACTATCAAGGACGATAAGTAGGTGAGCAGCGTAGAGGTCGCGGTAGCGCATGAGCAAAGGAATAGAAGCTTGCAATATGTCTGATGATAGATTGGGTAGCCAAAAGCAGGCCAGCTGATAGCGCTGTGATAGCTGCTTCGTATTTAGTGCTGGCAATGTAGTTAAATGAACTAAAGTGTCGGTCTCATCGTCGTTCAGACTCAACTGCGTCCTCAACTCAGCTATCATTTTTTGATCTTCAGCTATCCATAACAACTGAGACGTCTTTTGTCTGTCTTCATCTGTTTTTTTATCATTCGAATCTGCAAGGGTGGGTAACAGTACCTCGATATATTCGCGCAATATTGTAAGAGCCGTCATATCAAGTTCAGGTGTGTTTGCCGAGAGGTCAGTCATGAAGTAGTGCCAGCTGATAAATAAATGAGTTTTATTATAAGGGATAAACATAAAGTTTGGCGACTGATCTTAAAACCGTTTTACGCTTGAAATTTCGTAGATTAAGCCAATCTAGCAGTATAATTAACCACTATACAATATTTATGCAATTACAATACTTTGTAAATATAGGATGCAACTTATCTTATAGTTTTATTCGATAGCCATGCTCACTATACTGACAACCATTACCTAAAATGTAAACATCCCAAATAATAGGAATCTTTATGTCTGTCTCTGAAACCGATGCGCAAATCATCA
>NZ_JBPYDC010000628.1:0-933 GCF_051847575.1 Psychrobacter sp. 1U2 | reverse complement strand
CGTCAAATCTCCGGCAAACTACGCGAAGATATGAAGCGTATGCTTGCCAATCTTGATTTGCCTAAAGGTATGAGTGTCATCATTCGTACTGCAGGTATTGGCAAAACTCAAGAAGATCTGCAACACGACCTAAATCATCTGCTCAATATTTGGCAAGCCATTCAAGAACAAAACAAAAAGTACCCATCACCACGCTTGGTTCATCAAGAAGCAGGTGTGGTGACACGTGCGGTACGTGATTATCTGCGTGATGATATAGCTGAGATTTGGATTGATAACGAAAACGCTTACATTGAAGCGGCAGGATTTATCGATGCAGTGATGCCAACACAAGCGGACAAACTACGCAAATATACTGACTACGAGCCTATGTTCGCACGCTTTAGCATTGAAAAGCAGATCGAGACCGCTTACCAGCGTGAAGTACGCCTGCCATCTGGCGGCTCGATCGTCATTGACCAAACTGAAGCGTTGGTATCAATCGATATCAACTCGGCCAAATCTACTAAAGGTTCAGACGTCGCTGAAACTGCCTACCATACCAACTTAGAAGCAGCTGATGAAATCGCTCGCCAATTACGTCTACGCGATATGGGCGGCTTGATTGTCATTGATTTCATTGACATGAATGACAATAAGCACCAAAAAGAAGTCGAAAAACGCCTGGTTGATGCGACCAAATATGACCGTGCTCGTGTTCAGTTCGGCGAGATATCTAAGTTTGGTTTGATGGAGATGAGTCGTCAACGTCTACGCCCATCATTAGAAGAGTCTACTGGCTATATCTGCCCACGCTGTCATGGCAACGGTATGATTCGTGATCTGCGCTCTTTATCATTGTCTATCATGCGCCAAATCGAGCAAATCGCTTTAAAAGAACGTCAAGGTGAAGTACAAGCAGAAGTACCAACTGACATTGCCGCATTTATTTTA
>NZ_JBPYDC010000627.1:0-934 GCF_051847575.1 Psychrobacter sp. 1U2 | reverse complement strand
GTTGCCATTGCTTGCTGATATTTTGGCTCAAGCAGTGCAAGAGCTTGGTCTAACGTTGAGCCAAACGCAGCAGCGCACGTTATTATTGTACTTAGATCAGCTTTTACTATGGAATAAAGCGTATAATCTGACCGCGATTACGGATCCAGTCGAAGCCTTAATTAAGCACGTCATTGATTGTCTGGCTATTATACCGCATTTGCCTCAAGGGTCGCTGCTAGATATCGGTACAGGAGCGGGGTTGCCTGCAGTTATTATCGCGATTTGTCAGCCTGAACGCTCATGTACTGCACTCGATAGCAATCAGAAAAAGATTCGTTTTATCAAGCAAATTAGTAGTGAGCTTGGTTTGAGTAACGTGCAACCAATTGCTGCACGTATTGAAGCACATGAAACGACTTATGAAGTGGTCACTTCTAGGGCGTTTGCAAGTTTAACAGACTTTGTTGAAGTGGCGCAGCCGCGATTGGCGAATGGTGGTCGTTTGTGCGCTATGAAAGGCAAAACGCCAACGGATGATGAGCTACAAGTTTTAGAAGAAAAATGGCAAATCAAAACCATTATTCTTGATGTGCCACGTTTACATGATAGTCGTCATTTGATTGAATTGTCTGCCAAAAATGACTAAGCTATGAGCACGTTGATAACTGGGCGACATTTAGTATGGTCAGCTCGGTGTATATTTAACACAATGGCTAAAACGTGAGACCTTAATCTTAAGGTTTTCGTGTGATATTTTGCGTAAATTATAATAAAATTACGAACAGATTTTTTGTGAAACATGACAATAAGAATGTAAAACAAAAGTTTATTAAAGCGAAAACGAGTAACAGACCTTAATCAAATTGAGTAAGTGTATGGAAATCATAGCAATTGCAAATCAAAAGGGTGGCGTTGGTAAAACGACCACGGCGGTAAATTTGACTGCCAGTTT
>NZ_JBPYDC010000626.1:0-934 GCF_051847575.1 Psychrobacter sp. 1U2 | reverse complement strand
CACCATCGAAGTGACCAGGACGCGACTGACCACACAATTGATTGGCAATAGCACCCGCAAGCACACAGGTCGGAGGCGGCAATACGGGATACATCTCATCAGTACTCGGCGCAAAGATATAATCAGCATCGACTGATGTCAGCTTGGCAACGTCACTATCAAGTGTGCGTGGATAACTGTCAAAATCCTCTCCTTCCCCAAACTGAGTAGGATTGACAAAGATACTCACGATTACAATATCAGCGTGCTGTTTAGCAAGCGTTACTAGCTCAAGATGACCTTTATGCAAATTGCCCATCGTTGGCACTAAAGCAATGCGCTGCTGCCCGCGATGGGTCTGTAAAGCAGTACGCATCGCTGAGATATGATGGTAAATGATTGGCATTATTAAATATTCTTCTTTATAAACATAAAAAGATGAGCGTAAAAAGCTGGAGCATACCTTAACTAAACTGGTGCTGCTCTGCTGGAAAACTGCTTTCGCGTACTGACTGCTGATAAAGCGCAAAAGCGCCTTCAATACTATGCGCCGTATTGCGCTCATCAGTCAAAAAGTCATGCACAAAACGCGGCACACGGCCATGTGCCATACCTAGCATGTCATGCATGACCAATACCTGACCGTCTGTATCTGCGCCTGCACCGATTCCGATCACCGGCACTGCAACCGCTTGGGTGACTGCTTTGGCAAGCTCAGCGGGAACACACTCTAGTACAAGTAGCGCTGCACCTGCAGCGACGACTGCTTTGGCATCAGACAACAGTTTATCGGCTGCTACATCACCGCGACCTTGGATTTTGTAGCCACCAAAAACATTGACTGATTGCGGGGTCAAACCAAGATGGACACAAGTGGGCGTACCTGCTTGCGCTAATGTGGCGACCAACTCACAAAGCTCATCGCCACCTTCAATCTTAATAACATGTGCCCCAG
>NZ_JBPYDC010000625.1:0-935 GCF_051847575.1 Psychrobacter sp. 1U2 | reverse complement strand
GAAGGTAATTTGACGGTATATGAGTTTAGCCGTTGGAAACTGCCTTTCGTTAGGGCCTTTACCAATCTGCCGCGTACGACATTGTTTGTCAAACCAAAACCGCGTCTAAAAAACTTACTACATCCGGATCATTTCAAGGTCAATTATCACCAGCCTTTATTGGTATGGGGCTTAGCTAAACGTCAACAAGTCCATAAACGACTACAGTGTAAACTTGCAAAGCCGTCAAGATCAGATATGCCAGCTATTTATTGTATGGAAGATGGTTTTATCCGCTCAAATGGTCTGGGTGCAACATTACTCGCACCATTGTCGGTAGTAATAGACAAACAAGGTATTTATTATGATGCCACTCAGCCCTCAGATTTAGAAACCTTATTACGCAACTGTGATACCTTGACACCACAGCAATATGCACGAGTGCAGAGGCTGCAAACCAAATTGCTTACTCAGCGAGTAAGCAAATACAACGTTGGTACGGAAGTTAATGCTGCCGATAAAACCGGCGTTATCGATCAAAAAATGCAATGGATGCAGGATGCAAAGGTATCTGGTAGACCACGTTTGCTTATCATTGGGCAAGTAGAAGATGATCTGTCAGTGCAGTATTGCGGCTCAGATATTAAGACCAATCAAGGTCTGATTGAGCGTGTCAGACAAGACAATCCTGATGCCTATCTAATTTATAAACCGCATCCAGATGTAGAAGCTGGTCTACGAGCAGGCAAAGTTGATGAGGCGTGCTTAGCAAAAGTACAAGCAGTTGCCTATGATACAGCGATGCCTGATTGTTTAGAGTGCGTCGATGAGGTACATACGATTAGCTCATTGACTGGCTTTGAAGCACTATTGCGGGGGCTAAAAGTGACTTGTTACGGTTTGCCGTTTTATGCAGGGTGGGGCTTGACGACCGATATAGATGCACAGTTATCACC
>NZ_JBPYDC010000624.1:0-935 GCF_051847575.1 Psychrobacter sp. 1U2 | reverse complement strand
TACAGGCTGTACAACCAATTACTTAACCAATAGTACTGAGGGGACTTATGGGGTACCTGTAACGGAACGTACCATCCCGCAACGTCTGCTCGATCGTAGTATCGAGCATACAGCAAAGATCAATGTTTATGGCTTACAAGAAGATCTACAAACCAATAGCCGAATAAGTATTGATAGCTTTTATAGTGAGGTCCTGCTTACAGGCGAGGTGCCAACAGAGGCCCTAAAAACGCAAATTGAAAAAGTAGTCGGCTCCATGCCCGATGTTCGCCGTGTTTATAACGAGCTAAATGTCAGTGTCGCTAGAGGTTATAGCTCAACCGTACATGATGGTTATATCACATCAAAATTGATGGCTAAAACTGCGGCTAATAATGGAGTCAAAGCATCACAATTAAAAGCTGTGACTAATGATGGTGTGGTCTATATCATGGGTAGAGTGACACCCACGCAGCAAAGCCATCTAATCGATATCGCCAACAGTACTGCTGGTATTACTGAATTGGTCTTACTAACGACAGTCGTAGACAATAGAGGTTTGCCTATTAATGACGCAGACATTATGTCAGAGAGTGAGCCCAAAAACGCTGCTACGCAAGCAACCGGTGCA
Organism: Psychrobacter sp. 1U2; assembly: GCF_051847575.1. Classification (NCBI taxonomy): domain Bacteria; kingdom Pseudomonadati; phylum Pseudomonadota; class Gammaproteobacteria; order Moraxellales; family Moraxellaceae; genus Psychrobacter; species Psychrobacter sp. 1U2. Next base: position 325 of record NZ_JBPYDC010000624.1, on the reverse strand, counting down.
GGACCTATTGTCAGAGAGATCGAACCTGCAACGGCCGCGGGCAACGTAGCACCCACTACGCCAGTAGCGAATAATAGTGCGTCAGAAGCTGGTGACCTAACTGAACAACCATCTTCTAGCCCTTATGTTGATTTATACCAAAATCCATAAGCTAGCTGGTGTTATGAGCGCTTCGTAAGGTAGAGCTATCCTTAGTCACAACTTTGGATCAATCGCTATGTCAGTCAACCTCTTGGTAACTACGAGCTGGCAATAATAAGGAGAACAAGAATGAAAGGTTCAAACTTTGATTATGCACAACAAGCAATGGACACGACTGCGTCAA
>NZ_JBPYDC010000623.1:0-935 GCF_051847575.1 Psychrobacter sp. 1U2 | reverse complement strand
CGAGCTGATAACAAGTCAGATAGCCACTATCAATCGCTGCTGAATAGTCCGTACAAACGACTTTTGAGCTCAGGGGCTCAGGCTCGCCTGCTAGCCAATAATGCCCAACGAATACAGGCTTATGAGTTTTTAGAGCAAAGTCGATATTCTCAGCTAACGCATCCATTGGAATCTGCGCTAGTGCTGATGCAGGCGCGCGAGCAATCTCATGAAGCGTACGTGATTGTAAGTTGTCGAGCCACCACCGTACCCGCACACGCGAGCGTTTAGTGCCTTCTTTATCGATCATAACAATACCATCTGGTAATGGGGTCTCCACACCTTTTAACACACGTTCTAACGCATCGAATGGCGAAGTATGTTCTTTTGAAGTCACTGCAAGCGCATAAGGGGTCAAGCAGTTGTCGGCTGTAAGTAAGGGTTTGAGCATGTCCATACTGTCCACGTCCCAGCAAGCATGGACAAAGCAGGCATCATCAGTCTCAATCCACAAGGGAATCTCATAAAAGCGCTGTAGCCAATAATGATGTAATTCTGATCCAAACGGCACTTCAGCTAAAAACGCTTCGTGCTGACGCGTATGAACATCATTATGTGAGCGCAAATAGCGTTCAGGGTCGTTAGGATCACGCGTTGCAAACGCAATTGCATTATATTCGTGATTGCCCATGACGATATCAGCGACGCCAGCATCTAGCATAGCAAAAGCAATCTCAAGGGTCGCTACTTGCTGAGGACCACGATCAATTAAATCACCAATAAAGAGCGCATGATGACCATCTGGCGGCACAAAATATTGCCCATTATGGACATAACCTAATTGCTCAAGCAGCCCGATTAGTTTGTCAGCATAACCGTGAATATCACCAATAACATCTATAATCATAAGTCGGTATCAAAATCTAAAAGTAAATGAAATTAAACCATATACTATA
>NZ_JBPYDC010000622.1:0-935 GCF_051847575.1 Psychrobacter sp. 1U2 | reverse complement strand
TCATCGTGGAAAGGTTGGAGTTTTTTGCGCAGGCGCGAGACATGTACATCAAGGCTACGATCGAACGGCTGCAGTTCACGCTGCAACACATGCTCTGATAGCCATGCCTTACTCACCACCTCGCCTTTTTGTTTGAGTAGCGCGACTAACAAATCAAATTCTGTCCCCGTCACTTGTAGCTCTACGCCATCTATCTGACAAAGTCGCTGATTTTGATTCAGATGCAAACGACTCTCTGGTAGCGGCGTATGCTCTGATGCTGCCGCATTAGTGCGCTTGATAACGGCATTGATGCGTGCCAGCAACTCACGCGGATTGCAGGGTTTAGTAATGTAATCATCAGCGCCAAGCTCAAGCCCAATGATACGATCAATCTCTTCACCTTTTGCCGTCAACATAATGACTGGAATATCACTAACATTTGGCAACTGACGCAGCACACTAAGCCCATCGATTTTAGGCATCATAATATCAAGTACCAGCAAATCATAAGCAGAAGTATCATTAGATGCGGTTTTAAGCTTCTGGATGACCGCCTCACCATCATGAACGCAGTCACATTGAATGCCATGATTGTGCAAGTATTCTTGTAATAACTGGGTCAACTCTTCGTCATCATCACCTAGCAATATATTTGGCACATCTGTCTCCTTGAGCCTTAATAGCGTTATCACCCATATTATCAGGCATGTGCTTATCAATACGCTATAAACGTTACTTTTCTTAATACTTCATAAATGTTCGCAACCTTTAACTGTCGTAAGATAACTCCTATCAACAGCAAGCATTGCTTTTATACATTGTGCTTATACAGCGTGGTGCTTATAGAGTAGCTGACAGTACTTATCTACAACGTTCTAAAAATCATGCTTGCAAGATAAAAATTTAATGTTCATTTAACAAAACCGAATTAAATAAAGGATATCTTTATGAAA
>NZ_JBPYDC010000621.1:0-936 GCF_051847575.1 Psychrobacter sp. 1U2 | reverse complement strand
TGCTAATACTAAAAATTAGTAGATGTAGGGCGAGCGTACTGCTCGGATAAATACAGGTATCGAATTAAAAGGTCATCGTCGCTGATCGTTGGTTCAAATTTAACGACTGTGTTTAAAGTGACTAAAATAATCGTTCTAAGTAATTTTGATACAGAGTGTAGGGCTGTAACATGATCTAATGCCAATCATCCTATACTGGTTTCAAGGCTAGTACCTAACACATTACTATGTTAGGTTTTACAAAGATTATTGACATATAAGGCGTACCTGGTTTACTTTGTAAGGGTATCCAAGCACTTACCACAAAGTCACAATTTATTCGCCGTTTTGTCTAAACTGTTAACACTAGCGAACGTCTTAATATCAGCTCAAATTAATTCAATGATTTTATCTATCTATTATTTTATAACATCTAACTGTCTTAGAAGAATCTTAAGTTAAAAGTGCCACTGCACTGTTATTCAGCGGGGCGTACTTGGCAAACAGAATAGGTAACCGGCTTACAAGCTCGGTAGGCTATACATTGTTTGTATGACAATCGTTTTATCTGTTTGACCGCCAATATTCAGGCAGCTGTAAACTCTTAACATCGGATTAACATTACTTACCCAGCTGCACCAACCCAATGATTAAAAAATCAAGTCATGGCCGTGTGTTAATGAGTAGTTGTGTTCTATTACCGCTTGATAATTTAGCATGTTTGCCATTATCACCGAAGCGATTAATTTGGTATAAATACCTTTTATTGGACATCACGCCAGACGTTACTGAGCAGGATGTCCTGAAAGTAGATGATGCGTGCAAAAATCGCCAGATCAACTCATTACTAGCCAGTAATAATGATAACAATAAGTTGTTTAAGACAATAACGATTATTGTCTTAGTCTCTGCTTAATTGGCGCTCAACATGGTAAACTATAACAAATCTTTGTGTAA
>NZ_JBPYDC010000620.1:0-937 GCF_051847575.1 Psychrobacter sp. 1U2 | reverse complement strand
ATTTACTTTGACAATTTCTTGAAGAGGAACGTCGATACTTTCTAAAATCGCTTCAATGTTTTGTAGGCATTGCTGCGTCTGCTCTTTGACACCACCAGCGACCAGCTTACCAGTTTCAATATCGACAGGCAGTTGCGCTGAGATATTATTGTAATGGGAAAAAGCGATCGTATGCGGCGATACTGAATCTTTTGGTACTTGTTCATTGTTTTTTGGTACTTTTACCAGCTCAACGGGTGCTTGCGGATACGTACCTTCACCGTTTGAGATAACAGCGTCCATTTGTACCAAAGCATCATCCATGGGTAGTGCTGCTACTGCTATGACCGTCCGTGTCGGCAGATAGCCTTGAAAAAATGCGGGGTAAATCGTATCGATGTCTTTAATGTCTTCGATGTTTTTTAAAAATATATTAATTTTGATCACATCATTCATGTCATGATCGATGCTTGCTACAATGGTTTTGATATTTTTTAGGCACTGCGCGGCTTGGACTTTTATATCGTTCGCAACCAAATCACCGGTAGTAATATTGACAGGTAATTGCGCTGAGATATAGTTGTAATGCGAAAAAGCAACAGTTTGCGTAGACAGTAAATTTTGCGGAGCAATGTCCGTGTTTCTTGATACTTTTATGATAGTGTCATTAATAGCGTGATTAGTAGTGTCATTCATATCGGTATTCCCTATTTGATATGTGTTTTTATATAAATCTCAGTTTGATACAGTTTTATCGTTTTCTATAAAAAGCTAGCTATGGAACAAGACGAGAAAATTAAACTCAAAAAGCCGCAAGAAATCTGTGCGGCTTTTTAGATTTATCATGATAACTGGGTTGCAGCACTAGTAGAGACTAGCTAGTGAAGATCAGCTAGTAGCGATTAGCCAGCAGCCAATACCCCACCAATGATAGCAACCACGCCGCCTAATGCACGAG
>NZ_JBPYDC010000619.1:0-937 GCF_051847575.1 Psychrobacter sp. 1U2 | reverse complement strand
AATAGAAAAATAATAAGGAGGTAATGAAGAAGTAAAAACAGTGATCTAATAACAGAATTTGCTAAGTCAAATAGATCTGACCATGTTTCACATGAAACGTTCTAGGATTTGACCATAATTCTTTAACTAGGGGTACAACATCATCAGTCAGACTGGTCATAAATACTTGACAAGGTAGACGCGCTAAAGTTGTTAGTAATATTTTTATCGCCCTACTGTCCAATTCTGCCGTAATATCATCTAAAAGTACGACAGGAGTCATTCTTGTTTGGATATCACTATTAGATAATTTTGTGACTACCTCATTATTAAGTAGCAAAGGCAATTGAGACAAACGCAATGCAGTAATCAAGAGCTTCTTTTCACCGCGAGATAAGACATTGGCTGCCTGTTCTTTCAAAATCGGCAATTTGTGGTTTAACTCATCTCTTAAGGCGACATCTACTTCTTTATCAGAACTTTTGGCTCCTGTAGAGTCACTAGAGCGCCAATGTACATGAATATCAGCACGATGATTGCCGATACGAGTGTACCCTAATTGCAAATCCTGCTCTAGGCGCTCATTAAGCTGCACGTCAAGTCCCACACTTGTATCGTAGCCTGCATTGTAGCTTAAGCTTAGTTGATCCGCATAGGCAGGCAGTAATTGTGCAATGCTTTTTGCAAAATAAGGCTGCCATTCGGTAAATACTTGCTCACGATAATGGTGAATAAGCGCAGCGTGGTTACCAAGCCCTTTGTCCCAGGATCTTAGCTCTGCAAGCTGAACATGTGATAAATGATTCGTCTTTTTTAACAAACTATTGCGCTGTTTTAATAGACGCTGATACGCTACCCACTGGGAGTGAAAGCCTTGTTTCATGTGAAACACCAACCAGTCTAATAACTGTCGACGACTGGCACTACCCTGCTCTAACATATCCATTGTGGAAGGGTC
>NZ_JBPYDC010000618.1:0-937 GCF_051847575.1 Psychrobacter sp. 1U2 | reverse complement strand
AGACTGATAGGAATGCTCACATAAGCGGTTGCGCACCACGTCGTGGGACTGAGCTGCGTATATTGAGTGTCATAAAGATGCGGAATGTGCATAATTTATAGATCAGGTATTTAAGAAACAAAGCGTTTGCTAAAGTTAATATAAAAGCCCAACAATGTCACTCTTGTTGAGCTTTTGATATTATTACATTTTTAGTAAAAATATAATAATTGTGTCTACTAAATCTTAGTAAGAAAGCTCAGCACGGCGGTTCTGTGCATAGGCTTGTTCGGTAGTACCAGCAGCAGCAGGATGCTCTTCGCCATAGCTAATGACGCGAATGTTGTTAACGCTAATGCCTTGAGCTGCAAGGTAGTTACGAGCTGCTTGCGCGCGGCGCTCACCGAGTGCCATATTGTACTCACGGCTACCACGCTCATCAGTATGACCTGCAATCACAACACCAGCGGCAGGATTTGAGCTAAGCAAACTTGCATGTTGGTTTAGTACACTGGCAGCTTGTGGGGTGATCTCGCTGCTATCAAAAGCGAAATATACCACCGCTTGTAAGTTTTCTGCGCCAGTTACGATAGCACTTGAATTGTCTACGACCACAGCGCCAGTATAACCAGCTTGACCACCTGGGATACCTAAAGGAGCCACAACGACTTCTGAAGTAGCGCGCTTGGTTGCACAACCAGTTGTTAGGGCAACAGCGCCTGACAATAGAGCAAGGGTAGCGATTTTTGCAAAACGGCTGCTGGATACTGAGCTAAAATAAACTGACATAATAAACTCCTAAAATTTTGATAGAATTGTTTTTTTTGGAATACTTACCATAAAGCTTAGGCATAAATGCCCATAGAAAAATCAATGTTACGTTATGTAAATAACATTACCATAAATCATGTCAAAATTTGTCAACTATTACAATACGCTTTTGGCAACTTTTGGTGAG
>NZ_JBPYDC010000617.1:0-937 GCF_051847575.1 Psychrobacter sp. 1U2 | reverse complement strand
AAAGACAGTTAGATAAGGTAGAGCACGATTTAGAGCAGTTGGAGCGTAGCAAGCATCAGCTGACCACAGAGCTGCGGTCTGCGACTACCACCTTAAATACGCAGCAAAGCGCCTTTACAGAGTTACTTACAGAGTCACAGTTTGTGGATGAAGCGGCATTCGTTAGCGCTCGCTTGCCGAAAGAAGCGCGAGAAGCATTACATACACGTAAATTAGCACTTGATAATGCGCTACAGCAAGCGAAACTACAATTAGATAGTACCCAGCAAGCGTTAACGCTAAAACTTGCTACTGCTATGACCGAGGAAAGCCAAGAAACGCTTGCAAGCCAGCATAAGCAAATACAAACGGATATCGATGAGTTAAGTCAAAAAATCGGTGCAATTGACCAAAAGCTCAAAGATAACGATAATCAAAAAGGCCAACAAGCGGAACAGCTCGTTGCGATTGATGCGCAAAAACAGAAACTACAAATCTGGCAGCAGCTACACACGCTAATTGGCTCAGCTGATGGCAAAAAATATCGCACCTTTGCCCAAGGCTTAACGTTTGAGGTCATGATTAGTCATGCCAATACGCAATTGCAAAAGATGAGTGATCGTTATTTACTCATTCATGATGAGTGCAGTCCGCTTGAGCTTAATGTCATCGACAACTATCAAGGCGGTGATATTCGCAGTACCAAAAACCTTTCTGGCGGTGAATGCTTTATTATCAGTCTAGCATTGGCGCTTGGTCTTTCACAGATGGCCAGTCATAACATTCGCGTTGACTCGTTATTTTTGGATGAAGGCTTTGGTACGCTTGATGAAGACTCCTTAGATATTGCACTCGATACCTTAACCAGCTTACAGCAAGAAGGTAAATTGATCGGCATCATCTCTCACGTACAGGCGTTAAAAGATCGTATCTTAACCCAAATAAAAGTCGAAAAACT
>NZ_JBPYDC010000616.1:0-938 GCF_051847575.1 Psychrobacter sp. 1U2 | reverse complement strand
CACCGACAAACTCAGGTACAGGTTTCGGGTGGACATTATCAGATGCTGGAGCTGGTGCATCTGGGAAATGATCATAATAAGGCTGTTGCTGCCATGCTGGCGGCTGATCTACTTCAATACCAAAGCTTGAAATAGCATCTTTTACCACACGCATCTCAACTTCGCCCTCATCTGCTAAGCATTTAAGTGTAGCTACTACAATGTGGGCTGCATCAACGTGGAAGAAACTACGTAGTTGCTCACGCGTGTCTGAACGTCCAAATCCATCTGTACCAAGCGTGGTGTAAGGACGGTTATCTGGTAACCATGCACGGATTTGCTCTGAATAATTACGCATATAATCAGTTGCAGCGACTACGATACCTTCGTGCGGCGCAAGCTGCTCTGTTACCCATGAGACTTTTTCTTCTTCCATAGGGTGCAAACGGTTGTAATCATCACAAGCCATACCATCACGAGTCAGCTCATTAAAGCTGGTCACACTCCATACGTTAGATGTGATATTAAACTCATCTTTTAGTATTTTTGATGCTTTTTGGACTTCACGCAAGATCACACCAGAACCTAACAGCTGAACTTGGGTTGAACCATTGTCTTCAAGCAAGTACATGCCACGTTTAATACCTTCCTCACTTCCTTCAGGCATCGCAGGTTGCTCATAGTTCTCATTCATTAAGGTCAAGTAATAATAAACACGCTCACCTTCGCCATACATTCGGCGCAGGCCATCATGCATCACTACTGCCAGCTCATAACCAAAGCAAGGATCATAAGTCACACAATTAGGTACCACATTAAATAGTAACTGCGAATGGCCATCTTGATGCTGCAAACCTTCACCGTTTAAGGTAGTACGGCCAGCAGTTGCACCTAATAAGAAGCCCTGAGCCTGACAATCGCCTGCCGCCCAAGCCAAATCACCAATGCGTTGGAAACCA
>NZ_JBPYDC010000615.1:0-938 GCF_051847575.1 Psychrobacter sp. 1U2 | reverse complement strand
GTACCAATTCGTAGAATTTCTGCCTGCTCAAATACTATCTGATACAGACAATAACCCACTATTTTATGGCTAGCAATTTTTTCTTCTTTGCCTTTATCATAAGCAATCAGGATATGATTGTTATCTTGCTCTAGCAAATCAACCATTGCTTGACACGACCACGCCTCTTGCGCCTGCACCATAGCTTCAATATTCGCTACCATTTGTATTATTGTGACAAAATCTAAATCGTGATTTGACAGACTTTTTATAGTAGCCATTATGCTTCCTCGTCTTACTCTTCATCAAAAAAAAGCCACCCTTATATAAGGATGGCTTTTTGACTAAAGGCTTCACACTCATCAGACTAAGCTGAATGCAGCAAACCTTGCAATGTCTTCTTAGTCGTTAACGTTAGCAACAACACCAGCGCCTACTGTACGGCCGCCTTCACGAATTGCAAAGCGAAGACCTTTGTCCATAGCGATTGGGTGGATAAGCTCGACGCCCATCTCAACGTTGTCACCAGGCATAACCATTTCAGTACCGTCTTGTAACTGGATTGCGCCAGTGACGTCAGTGGTACGGAAGTAGAACTGTGGACGATAGCCGTTTAGGAATGGCGTATGACGACCACCTTCTTCTTTTGACAATACGTATACTTCAGCGTCAAACTTGGTATGCGGGGTGATTGAACCTGGCTTCGCTAGTACTTGGCCACGTTGTACGTCTTCACGCTTGGTACCACGTAGTAGGACGCCACAGTTTTCACCAGCACGACCTTCGTCTAGTAGTTTACGGAACATCTCGACACCAGTACAGGTGGTTTTTTGAGTGTCACGGATACCAACGATTTCGATCTCGTCACCAACTTTTACGATGCCTGATTCAACACGGCCGGTTACGACGGTACCACGACCTGAGATTGAGAATACGTCTTCGATTGGCATTAGGAATGC
>NZ_JBPYDC010000614.1:0-940 GCF_051847575.1 Psychrobacter sp. 1U2 | reverse complement strand
GATTGTACGCCCATATCGTCAGAGACGGGGACGTTTTGACGGTTTTGTTGGCGTTTTTGCCAATCTAAAATACGACCGACAAAAGGTGAAATCAGGGTGACCCCTGCATCAGCGCAAGCGACGGCTTGATGTTGTCCAAATAATAACGTTAAGTTGCAATGGATACCTTGAGTCTCAAGGTAGCGCGCCGCTTCAATCCCTTGCCAAGTAGCGGCCATTTTGATCAAGATACGCTCAGAGTTGATGCCTGCTTTTTGGTAAGCGTCCATAAACTCTAAAGCTTTATCAATAGTCGCTTGTGTGTCATAAGATAAGCGAGCATCAACCTCTGTAGATACGCGACCTTCGATCAACTCTAAAATATCGCAGCCAATTTGAATGGTAAGCGCGTCGATGACTGCGTCCACATTGCCTTGATGTTGGCTCATGGTTTCTAGCAGCAGCGTTTGATTGTCAGAGTTCATAAGTGCTTTGGTGATTAAGCTTGGATTGGTGGTCGCATCGATAGGTTTTAGTCGCGCAATAGCGGCAAGGTCGCCTGTATCTGCAACAATAGTGGTCATGGTGCTAAGTTGTTGTAATGCGCTCATCATATATCCTTATAAAAACAGTTAACGGTAGCCATTCGCCTAATAGCGGTATGACTCATATGAAACTGTAGCACAATTTGCTATGTAAATTTGCATGATAGTTTGGCTGGTACTGTTTTCCCAAGTATATATTCGGCAATCATAAAAAAGATGGTCCTTTATCATGATTTTGTGTCATTTAGTTTATTTACGCATGGGCACTGTGCAAGGTTTTTGCTATAGTAGAGGCGGTTGTTCGATTGGCTGTCAAGTTTTCCAACCGTTAACTTATAAAAAATAAGTTGTAAAGGTTAAATAATACGAACCGAATTATAAAAACTGAGCCATAAATAAGATAAAGATAAAACACC
>NZ_JBPYDC010000613.1:0-940 GCF_051847575.1 Psychrobacter sp. 1U2 | reverse complement strand
AATGAGTCCTAGCCTGTTCATGATTCGAAATGGAGCACATCGCGGTCCAGCGTTTTTGCCATGGCACCGTGCGTATATACGCCAGTTTGAGCTGGACTTAGACAGATTGGTACCTGGGGTAACATTACCATATTGGAACTGGGCAGCAGATGCAGCGGACCCTATGAATGCCGCTGTCTGGGCAAATGATCTTATGGGCGGCAATGGATCTGGTGCGGGTAATTTTGTTCAAGATGGTCCATTCAGAGCAGACATTTGGGATATTGTAGTCGTTGACGTTGATTTTAGAGACCTAGATTTGACCAATCCACAGGTTAGAATTGACGAAGATCTGGTTCGACGGTTTGGCGCTAGCGTTAGGGCTCCTAACTTGCCCACTCAGGATCATGTTGATGAAATTCAAGCGATAACGCCATATGACAGTGCTGATTTTGATAGAGTAAGCATAGGTTATCGAGCTGCGAACGAAGGGCGTATGGCTCTTGCAAGCGGAAACTCTCCACCACTCTCCAACACTCATAATCTCGTCCATGAATGGGTAGGAGGTTCTATGCTTCCAGGCACTTCTCCCAATGACCCAGTCTTTTTTTTACATCATTGCTTTGTGGACAAACTGTGGGCTGATTGGCAAGCGCTGCATCCAACAGTGCCTTATATACCAGGCGATACGGCAAGCGATGATCTTGAGGGTCACCGCTTGAATGACGAGCTCTTTGGTTTGGGGATGCTGGTATCTGAGACGTTAGATCATCATGCTATGGGATACTCGTATGATACGGATACGCCGCCTATAGTGACACCTCTCAACACGACGTTAGTATTTAACGCCACACCTGTAGGTAGTACAGCGGTGCGGGCTGCAACTTTTAATATAAGTCCTCCCGTTCCTGACAACAGTTTTTGTAGAGAACTAATCTTTACTATCACGGCTGGTCCTACA
>NZ_JBPYDC010000612.1:0-940 GCF_051847575.1 Psychrobacter sp. 1U2 | reverse complement strand
GGAGGCGCAATCAGCATTAGCAGATGCAAGAAGTGAAGCAGTCAACGCAAATAATGACGCCCGCCTTGCTATGATTGCGTTGCAACGTCTGTTACGTACTGACTATCGTATCAAACCTACTACCCCCTTATTTGTCTCCAGCCGTCCTCTGCCAGATGTAAGCTACTTTCAAAACTTAGCACTCAACCATCATCCTGGCTTACAGAAAGTCGCTGCTAAACGCGCGCAGGCCCAACAACTACATGAGCTATCTGATACTGGTTATAAACCAACCGTTATGCTGTATGGCTATGGACAAGTTGAAAAAGATCCCAGCTGGATTGCGGGTATATCAGCCAGTTGGAAGCTATGGGGCGGGCTTGATAAAACAGCATCACTAGCATCCAGTAATGCCAAAATTCGCCAAGCTGATCTATCCGAAATTGAAGTCAGTGACAATCTACTACTACTGGTGGAAAAAAACTGGAACGATGTTAATAATGCCCAGTCGCGTTATCAAGCATTACAAAGCAATGTTGACTTAGCCACAGAGGTGCTACGTTTACGTCGTCTTGGATTGCAAGAAGGCGTGAATACCACTATCGAAGTGGTACAAGCGCAAACTCAGGCCCTTAAAGCTCGCACCGAACAAGCACAAGCAGCAAACGATTATGTACAAGGGCTAGCTGCCTTAATGCAAAGTAGTGGTACGCCATTCGCTTTTAACGCTTATCTGAATGTGGCTGATATTCGATTGCCAACTTTGTATACTAAACAGTGATTTATGACTAAAAGTAATAAGCTACGTTGATAGCCTTTTGGACTCATGACTGTAGATAATCTCATAACCATTCCATCACCAATCCTATTGTGAACCAATTTTTTATGAAAGAAATGACTTCTAAATCGACCAGTAGTTGGCTGCAGATTTTACTACAGACATGGCGTACCGCGAACAATT
>NZ_JBPYDC010000611.1:0-941 GCF_051847575.1 Psychrobacter sp. 1U2 | reverse complement strand
AGCCGGATTGAAAGTTTAGTGACCGCTAAAGGCGAGCAGTTTGCCACCATCGAAGACTCTATGTGTCAAATTGTCGCGACCAAGGGCACTATTAAACCTATCAGCGATACGTTAAAGTCTGAAGCGCAGATTGTCGCAGATATTGCGACACATGTACTAGGCTCGACAACCAATATAGATTGGCAAGCGATGAGTGAAGACTATGATGTGGTGCGTGATTATGTATCGCAAGCTATCGATGGTTTTGAGAACTTTAATCAGCGTATTCGTGATAGCGAGCGCGGTTTTCATCTATATCACCCAGCGCGTCATCGCGTATGGAATACAGATAGTGGTAAGGCTCAAATCGAAGTACCACAATATCCGATTACTTATGTTGCTGAGCAAATGGCTCAAAAGACTGCATCGACTGAACAGAAGGTTAATCCATCTCAAAATGAGCAACAAAAGGTTTGGCAGTTTACCAGTGTGCGTAGTCATGATCAGTTCAATACGATGATTTTTGGCTACAATGACCGTTATCGTCAAACCAACCGCCGTGATGTGCTCTTTATGCATCCTGATGAAATTAGCCGCTTGGGCTGGCAAAAAGGAGATAGCGTTATAGTGACGCGTCAAGACAGTAGCAACCAAGCACGTACTCTTGGTCCACTCGTTTTAACTGAGATGGATATTGCTTCTAATGCAGTCGCTGCTTATTATCCTGAGTGTAATGATTTATTTGATTTAGACACTCATGCACCAGAGTCGCACATCCCAGCTTATAAATCCTCAACTGTGACTTTGGAGCGCGTAGCTGCTGATAGTCGCGAGCCAAGTAAAGTTGATAAGCAAGCACAAGTTAGTAGCGCAGATGGACTGGTAGCTTCGGCTTGATTTTTGCCATGGTCATTTTTTAGTTTAGATGGTGAGGCTTAAAATGAGGTAAATTGCGCTAAACA
>NZ_JBPYDC010000610.1:0-942 GCF_051847575.1 Psychrobacter sp. 1U2 | reverse complement strand
AACCGCTTTCGCCATAATCGTCTTGGGGTCATATCGCTGTTTATTTTTGCGCTGATATTTGTCATTTGTATGGCAGCCAATGTGATTGCCAATGACAAGCCCCTGTTGGTGCAATATCAAGGCGATTACTACTTCCCCGTACTAAAAGCCTATCCTGAGACGACTTTTGGCGGTGTATTTGAGACCGAAACCAATTACAAAGACCCGGCGGTGCAAACGCTGATTAACAGTCAGGGTTATTACGTGATGCCGCCCATTCCCTTTGCCGACCAGACGCCAAACGTTGAACTGGGCATTCCATATCCGGCCGCACCCAATAGCCAGAACTGGCTTGGTACTGATGATATGGGTCGTGATGTGCTAGCGCGGATACTTTATGGCATGCGAGTGTCGCTGTTGTTTGGTCTGGCTCTGACGCTGGCGGGTGCGTTAATTGGCATTATCGTCGGTGCGATACAAGGCTATTATGGTGGCTGGGTAGATCTGGCAGGGCAGCGCTTTATGGAGGTGTGGGGCGGTATGCCTCAGCTGTTTATGATTATTATTTTGGTCAGCTTATTTAGCCCCAGTATCTTGATGCTGTTTGCAATGATGCTGCTGTTTGGTTGGATGGGGCTGGTCGGTTTGGTGCGTGCAGAGTTTTTACGCGCGCGTAATTTTGATTATGTCCGTGCTGCTCGTAATCTTGGCGTGTCAGACCGTCACATTATGATGAGACACATCTTACCCAATGCGTTAGCCTCAAGCTTATCGCAGCTGCCATTTATATTAACGGCTAATATTATTGCTTTAACAGCGCTAGATTTTTTAGGGTACGGTTTACCGCCTGGTTCACCGTCACTTGGTGAGCTGATGGTACAAGGCAAAAACAACCTCAATGCGCCTTGGCTGGCCTTATCTGGGTTTTTTAGTCTGACTTTTATCTTGTCATTGCTCATCTTC
>NZ_JBPYDC010000609.1:0-943 GCF_051847575.1 Psychrobacter sp. 1U2 | reverse complement strand
AGTGTGGTTGTCGTCAAAATAACTATCTGGTCAACTGTCACTAAAGTAATGCGTCAGATATTATAAAACGATATAGCCAATAAAATATCGATACCTCTGCAGTCAGTTATTCGCGCGCTACAGCAGATATAAGCCTGTTAAGATTAATAAAGTATAACTGCTAAAACGAACATCAACTTATCATCCAAATTGCTTATTAAGGATTGTTATGCATGCTATCGCCGCTCATCAATATAAAACCCTACAAGTTAGCGTTACCGAAAATATTGCCACCGTTACTATAAATCGTCCTCAAAAAAAGAACGCCATGAGTTTTCAAGTGGTTGATGAGCTGATCGCTGCTGCTAGACATATTAGTAAGGATAAAACGTTACGTGCCGTCATTCTTAATGGTGCTGAGGGGACGTTTTGTGCTGGTATAGATTTGGGTGATTTGAATCATCCCAAAAATCAAGCGTACGCTTTTTGGGAATTAATTAAACCTAACCAAAGCCTATTTCAGCAGGTCTGCTTGGTCTGGCGCGAAGTACCAGTTCCTGTGATTGCTGTATTAGAAGGGTATTGCATTGGGGCAGGATTACAGCTGGCTCTGGCGTGCGATGTGCGCATTAGTCATCCTGATTGCAAACTGTCCATTATGGAAGCCAAGTGGGGATTAGTGCCAGACATGGGATTGACGCAATCGGCACTAGGGGTCGTGCGTGCAGACGTGCTAAAAGAGCTAGCAATGAGTGCGCGTACCATTGATGCGGAGGAGGGGCGAACACTAGGGTTGGTTAGTCATTGTAGTGAATCACCATTACAACAAGCACAGTTGCTGGCCGCTGAGTTTGCCGAGCGTTCTCCTGATGCGGTGCTCGCAAGTAAGCGTGTCATCAATGCCATGTATCAGCAGTCGCATACGACGCTATATAAAGAAAAAATGTGGCAGTTAAAACTTATG
>NZ_JBPYDC010000608.1:0-943 GCF_051847575.1 Psychrobacter sp. 1U2 | reverse complement strand
TGCTTGTGCAATTAATAACTGACGAACAAACTCATAGGATAAATCGGGATTATCCTCCATAATTTGACCAATAGTCGCCCAATGCTCAATTTGCTTCGGTGGTGTCCGATGTTGTGCTTTTGCAATAGCATGAGCTTTGTCAACTAGTGACTTATTAAGTCGTATACTTGCAGTGGACATAATACCCTCCTTATTTAATAACGCTAACCTTTGTGGTATTTTACCACAAACAAGAAATATTAACTAATCACACTATAAGAAGATACAAAGGAATGAAAAAATGATTCAACCAAAGTTCGCCCCACAAATCTCCGTCCCCGCCACCTATATGCGTGGCGGTACTTCCAAAGGCACCTTCTTTAAACTATCCGACTTACCTGAGCGCTGCCAAATGGCTGGCAAGGCACGTGATAACTTTCTACTGCGCGTCATCGGCAGCCCTGACCCTTATGGCAAACAAATCGATGGTCTAGGTAATGGTAGCTCTAGCACGTCAAAAACGGTGATTCTATCTGAGGCAAGGCAAGCAGACCACGATGTCAATTATTTATTTGGACAAGTGAATATTGCCAAGCCGATGATTGATTGGGCGGGTAACTGTGGTAATTTAACCGCAGCGGTTGGTGCTTGTGCGATTAATATGGGCATCGTTGACGCGGATAAAGTCGCTAATAGTATTGATGAGGGTGCCGATAGCGGTATTTGCGAAGTGCGCATTTGGCAAGAGAATATCAGCAAAACTATCATTGCTCATGTCCCTGTATACAAAGATGAGAATGGCAAGGTACAAGTACAAGAAACTGGCGACTTTAAATTAGACGGCGTCACTTTCCCTGCCGCCGAAGTGAAAATTGAATTTATCGATCCCGTTGACTCATCAAGCGATATGTTTCCAACAAACAATCTAGTTGATGAATTTGATGTGTCTGGTTGCGGTCTAAAT
>NZ_JBPYDC010000607.1:0-944 GCF_051847575.1 Psychrobacter sp. 1U2 | reverse complement strand
CATTAGGGTCAGTTTTTTATTATTAGTGCACTACTTTGCAAAAACAATTTAAGCGAGCTTAAACCATAAGGTTATAGTTGTAGCTCGCTGATGTCAGCCACGGTTAAGAACAAGGCTCGTACTTGTTTGAGCAAGGCTAAGCGGTTGTTTTTAAGCGCTGCATCGTCACTATTGACCATCACGTTATCAAAGAACTGCGTCAATGGCCCATCTAAGCTTGCGAGCGTTTGCAATATTTGCGTATAATCAGCTTGCTCAAGTAGCGGTTCTACAGCCTCTTGTGCTTGCTGAACAGCTTGATACAGATTCTGTTCGGCCGCTTCGCTCAGTAATGCTTCATCGACATTGTCAGCAACGGTTATTTCTGACTTGGCTAAAATATTAGCCACCCGTTTGTTAGAGTCGGCTAACATCGAAGCTTGAGGCAACTCGCTAAACGCTTGTACTGCGCGAATACGCTGATCAAAATCTAGTGGCATATGCGGATTAATCGCTTGTACTGCTTGGATGGTATCGACGCTCACTCCTTGCTCTGTATACATCGCTCGATAACGCGAATTTAAGAACGCCATCACTTGGGTGAAAGTATCACCCATCTTAGTGATTTTGCTGCCATCGCTTGTGCTGTAGCCTTTGATCGCTTGCTCAACCAATGCTACCAAATTAATCGGTAGCTGTTTTTCAATTAAAATCCGCAAGATACCAATAGCAGAGCGACGCAGGCTAAACGGATCTTTTGAACCAGTTGGCGCTTGATCGATTGCAAAGATACCGACGAGCGTATCTAAGCGATCAGCTAGCGCTAAGCAGATACCAATCTGCGTCTGCGGTAATATATCGCCGCTAAATTTAGGCAAATACTGCTCTTGCAGGCTTGTAGCGACGGCTTCTGGCTCATCATTTAAACGCGCATAATAAGTACCAGCGATACCTTGCAATTCAGG
>NZ_JBPYDC010000606.1:0-945 GCF_051847575.1 Psychrobacter sp. 1U2 | reverse complement strand
AACAAAAAGACTGCCGATGGAACGCCGCTTATTATTCACAATATTGGAGATGGTACGCAAGAAGAGAATATCCTTTTCACCTATCCTATTGCCAAACATTTTCGTTACTAAAACATTTGGTACAGATGATATGAAGTTATTCATAGTGTAAACGATGGATAATATGGCGCAAAACAAAACCCAGCCAATAGTGTCATGAGTGTCATGCTATTGACTGGGTTTTTTATTGGGGTTTTATTTATTTTCCCGTATGGGCAGCCCCTAGTAATTGACCCATTTGTACCACGCTGTTCGCCATTATATTATCTTGCCAGTCAGCTTTTGCAGCTTTAGGCAATATAACAATGGCGGTTGACCCCAGATAAAAGCGCCCAAGCTCATCACCTTGAGCCAACACCATACTATGCTCAGCTTCTTGAATATCGTCGGTACGGGTAATTTTTCCTGTCGCTACCGTCTCAATACCGGCGACAATCATAGCGCCAACCATCACGACTGCTGCTTTGCCGTATTCGGTATCAAACATACAAACCAAACGCTCGTTACGGGCAAATAAGTCGGGCACGTTAGCAGCAGTGGTATTATTGACTGAAAATAATGTACCTGGCACATAGCGAGTTTTGGTCAAGGTACCTGTAAAAGGCATGTGCACACGGTGATAGTTGCTGGGCGCTAGATAAACAGTAGCAAAACTACCATCAGCGAAGTAACTACCATCATCACTATCAGCAAGTAGCTGTCCGATGTCGTAGTAACGCCCTTTAGCCTGAAGTAGCTTATGATCGTTAATTTGACCAAGCTGCGAGACAATACCGTCAGCAGGGCTTACAATGCCATGGACGGTAGTATCGATAGCACGAGCATCATCTTTGAGTTCACGGGTAAAAAAATCGTTAAAGCTCTCGTAAGCATTTAAGCTTTGACGTTCGTATTCATCCAACTTTA
>NZ_JBPYDC010000605.1:0-946 GCF_051847575.1 Psychrobacter sp. 1U2 | reverse complement strand
CCTCGAGCGAGCAGTCACGTACGAAACGCAAGCCTCATAGCCAGCGCAACTCACGTGGTAAGCTTGAACGCGGGCAAACCTTAACAGTTGACAATGATACTAAGCAGAATAATCAGCAGTCCACTGCCAATGCGGCAAAAGGTAAACCACAAGCGAATGCTCAGCGCGACCAAGACCCCAATGAAGTAGTATTACAGGTCAATGAAGCGCCGACTAAAAGCAAGGCTTCAGAAGTAGTGCATCTTTCTTTGGACGACAGTAAATCGAGTCAATCGTCGTCTAAAGCTATGGATACGCAAGAAGCTGGTCAGCATAATGTTGATGACAAAGACAAGGCTGCTAAACAACGTCATCCAGACAAATCTGAGACGACAACATCTAAGTCAGAAGATCGCTCATCATCCGCTGCGAGTAGCGCTAAACCTACTGAAAGCTTAGTTGAGAGCAAGGCTCAAAGCGCTGAGTCAAAAGGTAATTCATCTGATAGCACATCATCATTTGAAGAGAGTAAAGAAGAAGTCGCTAATGCTAAGGCAACCTCTCAGCCATCGGCTCAAAAAGTAGCTTTAGAGCCAAAAGCAGCTAAAGCTAGCAGCATACAATCTGCTGCTGATACTCAGCCAGCTGAAAACGATGAGTCTAAAAATGGTAATAAAGCTGATGTGAGAAGCAGTACAAATGAGGATACAAAAGGTAATAACGCCCTCACGTTTACTCACGAGGCCTTATTTGCCGCTCGTTATGTGACTGCTGATAAGTTTGGTCAAGCAAGCAATGACCCACGTGTCGTCCGACGTCAGCAGCCAACACCAGTCGCTGAGACTAATGCACAGGCGAGTTCTGCACCTGCTACCATTCGCGGTACAGTTGGTGAGTTTATTCACGCAACGTTAGCAGATGCACAAAGCCGCTTGGCAGATAAAGGGGTTATCAGCTGCTTTATTCA
>NZ_JBPYDC010000604.1:0-946 GCF_051847575.1 Psychrobacter sp. 1U2 | reverse complement strand
AAACAATCAATTTATAAATAAACAGACTACAAACACCCAGCTTTTAATCTCTCCTTACCTTTGGTTTATTATTATGCGCAAACCCAATCTCTCAAATACTAAACAAGCGAAAGTATTGGCTCCTGCTAAGGATTTGGCGACATTGGAGGCTGAACTTGCTGAGCAAGAAAACAGTCCTGAAGTCAATTTAGAAGACACCGTTCTGCGTCTTAGCGATTATCTATCAGCAGTTGATATGGTTATCAAGCAAACCTTTAATCATCGCGTGTGGGTAAAAGCGGAGATTCGCAACCTGTCTAGCAAAGGTGGACATTATTACTTTGAATTGGCAGAAAAAGACGACGATGGTAAAGTTATCGCAAGCTGCCGTGGCAACCTGTGGCGTTTTAAAGCCGCCCGCGTCTTAGCAAAGTTTGAGCGCGCAACTGGCATGCCACTTGAGCGCGATTTAACGGTACTGCTCAAAGTATCGGCAGGTTTTCATGCACAGTACGGCTTCTCGCTTACTATCGAAGACATCGATCCCAGCTATACGTTAGGCGACTTGGCGCGGCAATATGCCGAGATGATCGACCGCTTAACCGGTGAAGGTTTGTTACACCTGAACCAGCAGCTGCCTACGCCATTTGATATTGAGCATGTGCTGGTCATCGCACCCGAAAAGGCCGCAGGATTGGGTGATTTTCAAGCCGACGCAAACCGCTTAGCCAGTACCGGTGCGTGTCAGTTTCATTATCATCATGCTACCTTTCAGGGCAATCATGCCCCAAGCGAGATCCGCCAAGCAATTGTTAGCGTCCAACAGCAATTCCAAGATACTTATCAGCGTCTACCAGATTTGTTAGTGATTATTCGCGGCGGCGGTGCCGTTGGTGATTTAGCCTATCTCAATGATTATGAGCTAGCGGCCCTAGTCGCTGAGCAGCCTATCCCTGTGTGGGTCGGT
>NZ_JBPYDC010000603.1:0-946 GCF_051847575.1 Psychrobacter sp. 1U2 | reverse complement strand
GGACAAGAACGTTTGGGCGCTGCCAGACAATCAAAGCCAGCGTCAAGCGCGCACGCTCCCCGCCAGAGAAAAGCTTACTTGGGGTGTCAATACGATCCCCGCGAAAGTCGAAGCTACCAAGGAACGAGCGCAGCTCAGCGTCAGAGGTTTTGCCTGCTAGGCGACGCAGCATTTGTAGAGGGGTGGCCGCTGCATCCAATGCATCCATCTGATGCTGGTTAAAATAGCCAAGCTTTAGGGTATCAGACACACGGTAAGTACCTGACAAAATCTTTAGCTCACCGACCAAGGCCTTAATTAGCGTTGATTTACCCGCACCATTCATACCGAGCAGGCCCAGACGGGTATCAGGTGTTACTTGTACGCTTGCGTTATACAAAAGCGGCGTATCGCTATAGCCAATATCAGCCTGCGTCATCTCAATCAGCGGTGAGCTCATATTGGCAGGCTCATAAAAACGGAACGAGAATGGGTTGTCCGCCATCATTGGTGATAGCTCTGCCATACGCTCAAGCTGCTTGATACGGCTCTGTGCTTGCTTGGCCTTACTGGCTTTGGCACGAAAGCGGCGAATAAAGTCATCTAAATGGGCTTTGGTTGCTTGCTGTTTTTCAAACGCTTGCTGCTGCTGCGCCATGCGCTCATGACGGGTACGAATAAACTGCTGATAGTTCCCTGTATAAAGGGTGATTTTTTGTTGTTCAACATGTAGAATATGACCGACGGTCGCATCTAAAAATGCTTGATCATGTGAGATGACAATAACTAGGCCAGTAAAGGCATTGATCCAAGTTTCAAGCCATAAAATAGCATCCAAGTCCAAATGGTTGGTCGGCTCATCGAGTAGCATCAAGTCCGCACGGCTCATCAAAGTTTTGGCAAGATTTAAGCGCATACGCCACCCACCTGAGAACCCTTCTACTGGCAGCTCATGCTGGCTTGTCTT
>NZ_JBPYDC010000602.1:0-946 GCF_051847575.1 Psychrobacter sp. 1U2 | reverse complement strand
ATAACCGTCAAATTACTATCTATGCAAGCTTAAATGACAACTCTGCAGCGCGTGCAGGTATGTACCAAACTGGTGAGTTTTTGCTCGGTAGCGAAAGCATGCAAACGGTGCCCAATAGCGCCATTGTCAGCAATGATGGCTATGATTATGTGATGCTAGTGACGGATATCA
Organism: Psychrobacter sp. 1U2; assembly: GCF_051847575.1. Classification (NCBI taxonomy): domain Bacteria; kingdom Pseudomonadati; phylum Pseudomonadota; class Gammaproteobacteria; order Moraxellales; family Moraxellaceae; genus Psychrobacter; species Psychrobacter sp. 1U2. The sequence continues at coordinate 775 of NZ_JBPYDC010000602.1, read as the reverse complement.
AAACCCAGAATGACAAAACGGTCGGACGTATTCAACAGCAGCGCGTGACCTTAGGAGATCGTATTGGCGACAGCGTCGTACTTGCAGAGCTTTTGCCGAGCGATACTAGAGTGGTCAAGCAAGGCGGTAGTTTTTTAAATGATGGTGACTTGGTATGGGTCGTGGAAAGTGAAGCTGTGCAGGCAACATCATGAATATGAATGTATCTACCTATTCTATCAAAAACCCGCTCGTTGCGATTTTATTATTTGTCTTGCTCACTTTCGGTGGTTTGTTTGGCTTTCAACAAATGAAAGTGCAGCAGTTCCCTGATATTGATCTACCAGCGGTCGTAGTCACGGTTACTTTGCCAGGAGCTGCCCCAGCCCAGCTTGAAAACGATGTGGCTAAAAAGATTGAAAACAGACTGACTAGCATTGAAGGTATTAAGCATATTCGTACTACCTTACAAACAGGCGCTGCGACTATCGCAACCGAGTTTGTGTTAGAAAAAGACATTCAAGAAGCCATGGATGATGTGCGTTCAGCTGTCGGTGAGGTACGTGGAGACTTACCCGCCGCCGCGAATGACCCTATTATTACCAAAGTCTCGACAGCAGGATTTCCAGTAGTCACGTATTCTGTGACTGGCAATAATATGAGTGTTGAGGACTTATCATGGTTCGTTGATGACACCATTACCAAGCGCTTATCTGATATTCAAGGGGTAAGCGCTATTAGTCGGATTGGTGGTCTTGAACGTGAGATTACCGTTGCCGCTGACCCTATCATGCTT
>NZ_JBPYDC010000601.1:0-947 GCF_051847575.1 Psychrobacter sp. 1U2 | reverse complement strand
CATAATAAAGCAATGTCATGGAGCAAAAAGTGGATTTCTTTTCGTACCATATGGTTAAAAGAGGTACGCCGAATTTTACGCATTTGGCCTCAGACATTGTTGCCGCCAGTTATCACAATGAGCCTGTATTTTGTCATTTTTGGTAAGATGATTGGCTCGCGCGTGGGGGAGATGGGCGGTGTGCCGTATATGCAGTTTATCGTTCCCGGTCTGATTATGATGTCGATTATTACCAATAGCTACTCTAACGTCGTCTCAAGCTTTTTTAGTGCCAAATTTACGGCTAGTATTGAGGAGCTACTCGTTTCACCCGTCTCTAAGCACTCTATTTTGATGGGTTATATTAGCGGTGGTATCTTTCGCGGACTGGCAATCGGTATTATTGTCTCGATAGTGGCGCTCTTTTTTACAGACCTTGGTATTGAGCATTTATTCGTGACGATATTTACGGTATTGGGTACATCCATTTTGTTTTCGCTTGGTGGTTTTATCAACGCCGTATTTGCGCGCTCGTTTGATGATATCTCTATCATTCCAAGCTTTGTATTGACTCCGCTTACTTATCTTGGCGGTGTGTTTTATTCGATGGAGAATTTGTCTCCATTTTGGCAAAACGTTTCGTTATTAAATCCCATCGTTTATATGGTGAACTCGTTCCGCTACGGTATTTTGGGATATTCAGATGTCAATGTTTGGTATTCGATGGTCGCGATTTTTGTATTCTGCGCGATATTTTATACCATTGCCTATCGCTTACTCAGTAATGGATCGCGCGTGCGCTTGTAAACCTTATTATCTAAAAAGTGGCACTTTAAAAGATAGCGTGATTGTTATTTTGGTACATTGTCATCTTGGACATAAATTATTAACGGTTTAATATCAGGAAGTTAAATGAGTATTCACGGTATTTTAGGTGAACAAACCACCGACTACCCAACTGAGTATAG
>NZ_JBPYDC010000600.1:0-948 GCF_051847575.1 Psychrobacter sp. 1U2 | reverse complement strand
ACATCGCTTTGAGCACATGACTAATCTGAGCTTATCTATGATCGAAGCTATTGTTTTTGCGATTACTATTGTACTGCCCAACCTTGCCTTGATGTGGTTGGGTTTTTTTATGCAAAGACGCGGCGAGGCGAGTCAGGCTTTTATTGATCAATCCTCAAACTTTGTCTTTAATTACTGTTTGCCCTGTTTGCTATTTTTTAGCGTGGTCGATAGTGAGGTTGATTATGGCAAACAAATCACGCTGATAGTGGCGGGTATTTTGGTGACCTTTATCTTGTTTATTGGTGCAGAGGTTTATGCCAAGCGTTTTGTGAGTCGTCCAGCGGATCAAGGGGTGTTTGTACAAGGTATATTTCGTAGTAATATGGCGATTATCGGGCTGGCAACAGTTGCTAATGCTTACGGAGAGCGAGGATTAAGTATTGGTGCGGTCTATATGGGCGTGGTGACGATATTGTTTAACATCTTAGCTGTCATCACTCTTAGCCGTGTGTCCAAAAGCGTCGATGATACATGGATCAGCCGCAGCACCATGATTGTCAAAAAACTATTTACCAATCCATTAATCATCGCTTTATTGGCCGCTTTTGCTTATAAGGCTCTTATGCTGCCGCCACTTACTGGCGTTATCCATACGACTGGCGATTTATTAGCAGCGGTGGCATTGCCATTGGCCTTAATTTGCGCTGGGGCCAGTATTGATTTAAAGTCGATGCTGCATCCTTCAGGATTATCCATGCAAGCCAGTATCGGTCGTATTGTTATTGCACCAATAGTCGCTATCGCGGTAGGATTAGGTTTTGGACTGACGGGTGTACATATGGGTGTGTTGTTTCTGATGGCTGCATCACCGACCGCCGCTGCCAGTTATGTAATGGCAAAGGCAATGGGAGGCAATGATGTGCTCGCCGCCAATATTCTTGCTTTTACCACGGTAGTAGGAATGCT
>NZ_JBPYDC010000599.1:0-948 GCF_051847575.1 Psychrobacter sp. 1U2 | reverse complement strand
CATATTATTAATCAGACTCGATAACTGCTCTAAAGTTTCATGCTGGTGATGCAGCTGCTCGATATACTCAGCGCTATCTCTAGGTTTACTGAGCATTACCTGTGTTTGGGTGCTAAGGGTCGCAAGTGGGGTGCGCAGCTCATGGGCAATATTGTCAGAGAAGCGTAGCAGGGAGGCAAAATTGCTCTCAAGCTTGCCCATCATTAAGTTATAGGATTCAGCAAGCGGACGCAGCTCCAATGGCATGTCATGAGCGTTAATTCTTTCATCCAGCCGTTCAGGGTTGATGCCTTTCATCTTTTGCATAATAGTAGATAGAGGCGCAAAGCCCCAGTAAACACTTAATGCTGCCACGGAGACTAACAATAGGGTAATGGCCATTAAGATCATACTAAGCTGACGGTTGAACTGTAATAAATATTGGTGATGAATATCGATGGGTAGGGCGATAAATGCCAAGGTATGGTGGTCTTTGATAATGATGGCTCGATAATTTCTATCGTTTATCTCAACGACGAACTGCTGCTCCTGATGCTCTTTCCATAATGATAATATATTAAAGCTGGCTGGCAACTCATCGGCAAAGCGGCTGGGTATGCTGGTCAAAAGCTGCCCCTCTTTATCAGCAATGACTTTTTTTAAATCATAATCGCGCCAAGAGGGGTGCAAATGGTCGTTGTCTGCTGGAACTGTGAGGGTAGATAAGTTAGAGGTAGCCGTTTGATCATTAAAATCAGTTAGACGCTGACGCAAATCAAAAGCAGCATGGGTGATAATCTCCGCGTCCATCTCCTCAAAGTGACCTTTGACAGAACGTTGCACCCAGATATAAATCACTACTTGTGAGAGAATCACGAAGAAGGTTAGTAAAAATATCGTGCGCCATAATAAAGGCCAGCGCCGATTATCAGATTTCGCTTGAGTATCATTAGGTGGTGTTTTATTTAA
>NZ_JBPYDC010000598.1:0-949 GCF_051847575.1 Psychrobacter sp. 1U2 | reverse complement strand
CTTTGCGTGATTACCTTGTTTAATGGGGTGCCATTGTCAGTCACACCGCCAAACTTCGTTGAATTGCAGATTACCGAAACCGATCCTGGTGTACGCGGTGATACTTCAGGCGGCGGTGGTAAGCCTGCAACTTTAGAGACAGGTGCAGTCGTACGTGTACCATTATTCGTCCAGCAAGGTGAAATCGTTCGCGTTGATACGCGCACAGGTGACTATCAAACTCGAGTTAGCTGATACCGTCAGACCTATAAAAAAAGCTCGACCATCATAACAATGGTCGAGCTTTTTTATTATTACTATCAGATTTTTACTTGCTATTCGATACTTGATACCGGCAGCTATCTGCTATGATGACTCTTTTAGGTCTCTACTACTGACCTGTTTTTTTGTTGCTTGTTGGTGCATAAGCCAATACTGTACCAACGCGTTGAGCTGTTCTTTTTTAAAAGGTTTGGTGCAATAGTCTTGCATGCCAACTTTCAGATATTTTTCGCGCTCGCCATCCATAGCATTTGCCGTTAGCGCAATGATTGGTGGTAGTGTTTCTGGGTCATAAATCTCATGCAGCTTGATCGTTGCTTGTATCCCATCCATGATCGGCATATGGTGATCCATAAGTATCACATCAAAGCGCCGCGGGTGTGCTGAAAACTGATCAATGGCTTTTTGTCCGTCAGTCACGTGAGTGACCTTGTGCCCATTATTACACAATGCTTTTTTGGCAATCATAGCGTTAACATTATCATCTTCAACCAATAATATATGACCAGAATACTCAGAATTGGGACTAATCTCTATGATGTTTGAGCGTTGCCAGTCATCATACTTTTCTTGGCTTATAGACCTTAGAGGTAACAATACCTTAAACGTCGTTCCCTCTCCCACGACACTGTTTGCCCAAACATGTCCGCCCATCAAATTAACCAAAGACTTGCAAACAGACAGACCC
>NZ_JBPYDC010000597.1:0-949 GCF_051847575.1 Psychrobacter sp. 1U2 | reverse complement strand
TTGACAATCCAACCGCGATCGATGCCATTAAACAGTCTATGAAAGACTATTGATTGAAATGAAAGGATAATTTGTATTCGCTAGTTATAAATAACTATTTTAAAATCATATAAAAGCTCATGAGTCGTCATGGGCTTTTTTTATTGACTCAACTAATTTATCAACGAAAAGAGTTAACGTTACCAAAATTTCAACAAAGCACTTGACCCCAAAATTGATTTGTTGTTATAGTCAATAACGATACGAAATAAATCATTTTAAAATAAAACGACGTTAATAGTAAACTATTGCGCCTAATACTTTTAAGCTTAGTACTTTTAATAATCCCAGACGCGTCTAGCAGCAGTCTTAAAAACAAGATAAGGATATCTTATGCATCATGTTCAGCAGCTCATTAATGGACAATTTCTCAAATCAACGACCAATGAATGGCTTGATATTACTGATCCAGCCACACAAGAAGTCATTGCCAAAGTCCCACAAACCACTGACGATGAGATCAATCAGGCCGTCGCTGCCGCCCAGAAAGCTTTCCAAACGTGGCGCAAAACGCCAATCACTACTCGTGCTCGTATCTTTTTAAGATATCAAGCACTCATTCGTGAGCATATGGATGAGCTGGCAGAAATTCTGACAGCAGAGCAGGGCAAGACTATCGCTGACGCTCGCGGGGATGTGTTCCGTGGTTTAGAAGTGGTTGAGCATGCAGCGGGTATTGCTAACTTACAGATTGGTGACTATGTTGAAAACGTTGCCTCAGGCGTTGATACTTATAGTGTTTGGCAGCCACTTGGCGTCTGTGCTGGTATCACCCCGTTTAACTTCCCAGCGATGATTCCACTATGGATGTTCCCAATGGCGATTGCTACGGGTAACACCTTTGTCCTTAAACCTTCTGAGCAAGACCCAATGGTCACCATGCGTTTGATTGAGCTGGCAGTAGAAGCGG
>NZ_JBPYDC010000596.1:0-951 GCF_051847575.1 Psychrobacter sp. 1U2 | reverse complement strand
GATGTCTTCATTTGTCAATGCGGTGCTACCGATATCGATCATTAACACACCATACATGGCAAGATCCTTAGAGTGCTGTGCACTTATATTATGAGTTTTGATAATGACTGGTTATTGATATTATTGGTTTGATGATGACATCATTAAAGCAGCATGGGTGAAAACTGCCTTTTTCTATCAACCTATTATGCCAGTTGTCGCTTATCAGACCTATGTTAATTTAGCAGATACAGCTGTTAGTATATTTATCATCGCTACCATTTAAGTATAGAATTATTACCACAACTTAAGTTGTATAACTGGCGTTGATCAAACCATTACTATAAATATGATAGCACGTACAATAAAGACGATAGAAAGTTTGGTATGTATAGACGTAGCGTGTAAGATTGTTTATACAGTTTGAGACAGTTGTAAGCCAATGACCATGCTAATATTGAACGCAAAGTATTCTATAGTAACAAACCCGTTTAAGACATATTGATAGGACAATTTAAGACACATTTTAGGCATTTTATCACTTAAAACAACCAGGTACACATAATGAAAAAACAACCAGCACAGTGGTTACTCAGCGCAGCGTCAGTTGGCGTAGCTGGGCTTATTCTGACACAAAGCTATGGTACAGCAGTAGCAGATACTGGTACTGAAGGGTTTGTCCAAACTCCTGAACAAAAAATTACAACTAGGCAAGTCGCGGCACTGTTAGACCGCAGTCATTATTTGAACCAACCACTTGATAGTGAAATGGGCAGTGAAATTTTGTCTATGTACATTGATAATCTAGACCCAAATCATACGTTGTTTTTGCAATCTGATGTTGATGAATTCGAAAAGAAATATGCAAGCGAATTTGGCAATCGACTCAAGCGCGGTGATCTATCTGCTGGTATCGACATTTTTGAGCGTTATCGCAAACGCTCCAATGAATATTTTGAGATGGCAACAAAG
>NZ_JBPYDC010000595.1:0-951 GCF_051847575.1 Psychrobacter sp. 1U2 | reverse complement strand
TGGACAAACCATCGTACTTGGTGGTGTTTTCAAAAACCGTGTCTCTAATGGCGTGGATAAAGTGCCATTCTTAGGTGATCTGCCTTATATTGGTCGCGCATTCCGTAAAGATGTCCGTAGCAACGCAAAAGAAGAGCTGCTTATTTTTGTCACACCAAAACTCATTAACGACGGTATTAGCCGTTTGGATTAAATCTGTTTTGTTCATAGGTCACAAGCCATAAAAAAGCGAGCCCAAGTGCTTGCTTTTTTATGGTCTATCATTTAATAAAATCTAATTTTACTGATAATAAACTCAGCTCATTACTAGCCAGAATAACGATGACGTTGTATGATAGTTAATTTATCTGAGTGAGTGCTATGTTGGAGGAATTGCCATCGGTATTCTTAGTTGGGCCGATGGGAGCGGGTAAGACCACTATTGGCCGGTTGCTTGCTAAGCAGCTAGGACGAGAGTTTATGGACAGTGACTGGTATATCGAGTCACAAACAGGTGCCGATATTGCTTGGATATTTGCAAAAGAAGGCGAGGTGGGGTTTCGAGCACGTGAGACACGAGCAATTGACGAGTTGACTCAGCGTCAGCATATCGTCCTTGCAACAGGTGGCGGCGCTGTCATGAGCGCTGACAATCGAAAGTTTCTGCATCAGCGCGGTATCGTGGTTTATTTGAACGCACCCGTAGAGGTACAAATGGCTCGCACTGCTAAAGACAAGTCGCGCCCATTATTGCAACAACCCAATCCCAGAAAAATACTACAAGATTTGTATAGCACTCGCGATCCATTGTATCGACAAGTGGCACACATTGTATTGCCAACTGGTCATACCTATCCTCGTCATATGGTCAATCAGTTATTACAGCAGTTGAAGACTTTTTTGGTGGCTGCAAGCACAGATTTAGAGTCAACAACACTAAAAGAGCAGGTAACAACCGATATCCAAACACAA
>NZ_JBPYDC010000594.1:0-952 GCF_051847575.1 Psychrobacter sp. 1U2 | reverse complement strand
ATCAGCAAAGTTCCATATCGCAGGTAGACTTGCGATGGCACCGATGAACACCATCCCTAATACCATAAAGCGGAAAATCATAATCATAACTTTGGCGTTTTTGGCACCAGAGATAAACTCAAGATTAGACTCACCATAACTGTAATTAGCAATGATAGAGGTGAATGAGAAAAAGAAAATAGCAATAGCAACGAATATAACACCCAGATCACCAACATACTGTGATAAAGCCAACTGCGTTAGCTGAATACCTTCTTGTTCAACGTTTGGATCAACCACACCTGACAGAATAATGATGGAGGCTGTGGCAGTACAAATAATCAATGTATCCATAAAGACACCTAGCATTTGCATAAAGCCTTGCACCGCTGGATGATCTGGATAACTTTTAGCAGTTGCCGCAGCATTAGGTGCTGAACCCATACCGGCTTCGTTGGAGAAAAGACCACGCTTGATACCGTTAATCATTGCCTGAGCAATACCATAACCAATGACACCGCCTGCTGCTTGCTCAAAACCGAATGCGGACTTGACAATAAATGCGATAGCAGATGGAAATTGACTAAAGTTAGTGACGATAATAAATAGCGCTAATAATATATATAAAATGGCCATTACTGGGACAATTTTACCTGCAATACGCGCGACCGAACGTAATCCACCAAAGACTACTGGTGCGACCAATACCACCAATACTACGCCCGTCATCCACGTAGGAATACCAAATGCTTCGTTGGTTGCCTGTGCGATAGTATTTGATTGAACACCATTAAAAGCCAAACCAAACGCAACGAGCAAGCATATGGAGAAAAATATCGCAAGCCAGCGTTTACCTAAGCCTTTTTCGATATAGTAAGCGGGTCCGCCTCGGTACACGTTATCGCTATGAGGTACTTTGTATGCTTGCGCTAAAGTCGACTCGATAAAACTGGTCGACATACCAACGATTGCA
>NZ_JBPYDC010000593.1:0-953 GCF_051847575.1 Psychrobacter sp. 1U2 | reverse complement strand
TTTGAGAAAAACCCAAAATCGCCACCAGCAGACGATTTTGGTGATTTGCACGGCAAACTGTTTCAACATTTATTGAACTCAGAAGCCTATCAAACCAACTTTAACAAACAACCTGTTATTTGCCTGAGTGTGTCAAGCAGTAAAGTCTATCAGCGTACAGGCAATCAGCATCCAGTATTAGGGGTAGAGTATAGACAAGATGAGTACTCTTTGACGGATGACTATTTTCATAAAATGGGCTTAACCGTGCGCTATTTTATGCCTGCCGGTAGTGTTGCGCCTCTAGCATTCTACTTTGCCGGTGACTTGCTCAGTGATTACACCGATTTGGAACTAATCAGCGCTATTGCGACGATGGAGACCTTCCAAAAGATTTACCGCCCTGAAATTTATAATGCCAACTCAACCGCGAGTCACGTATATCAGCCCAGTTTGAAGTACCAAGATTATTCGTTGACGCAAGTGGTCTATGACCGCGAAGAGCGTAGTCAGATGGCAGTAACGCAAGGCAAATTCGCCGAAGAGCAGTTTATTAAGCCGTATCGAAATATTTTAGAGGAGTGGGCGGCAGGCTTTGCGGTTAGCAGTTCGACGGCTAGAAAACGCGCAGCTTAATAGTATGCCATTCGCCAAGATATGAAACTAGTTCGATGTAGAGATTATTCAGTGAGACTGTTATACATTTTTCTTGCTTGCTGTGTCTACGCTGACAGAGGCTGCAAAAAATAGATAACAGTCTCTTCTCAAAAGACCATACATTTACTATAAAAACCAAAATATAAAAGACAAATCACTATGACAACATTATCATCAAAAGTACTATTGCCCACTTCAACCGCTGGCAGCTTACCCAAACCTTCTTGGTTGGCAGAACCTGAAAAAATTTGGTCGCCTTGGGCATTAGATGGCGAGCAGTTATTAGAAGCCAAACAAGACGCCTTGCGCGTGTCTTT
>NZ_JBPYDC010000592.1:0-953 GCF_051847575.1 Psychrobacter sp. 1U2 | reverse complement strand
TTATATCAATAACAGAGGTAAAAACCAATCTAGCGAGAGCGTGGCTGTTTGACGACGTTATTCATTGAAGGCAAACGCTTTAATAGAATAAATAACCAAACGTTGATCGCCAGCAATAGCACAAAATCAAGCAAATATACCGCTATCTCAGACCAGCTACTACCATAGATGCGAGTAAACAGCACGACCCCACTTGCGCCCAAATAGACTAAAGTGAACATACTACTTATCAACAACGCATAAGGTGAACGACCACGCACAATCCATGGCGTCAATATAAAGGCTGGCAAAAGCCATAATGTCTGCCATGCAATACCGCCCACGATATCGGGGTTACTGACGTTAAACACACTAATAAGAATGGGCAGTGCAAGCATTCTATAAGCTAGCCAAATAAGCCACGTCAACATCAAACGCTGACGAATGGGCGTAATAGGTTTGACAGGTTTACTGGCTTTTTTTGCTGCTGGTTTTGCCTGAGTGTTATTATCTGGACGGTTAGTAGCCATTAGATACGTCTGTTTCCTAGTTTAATAGCATTGTGCTGCACGATATAAAAACAGCTTAGCGGGTCCAATTAGCTTGTGCTAATGCTTTAGCACTAATAGCCAAACGTCGACCTTGAGCGACACCTAGCTCGCGCTCATCATCATTTACAGGCTGGTCATGCAATGCACCGCTCACGTGACTAGCGCCATAAGGCGTACCGCCGCGATGAGTACGATTGAGTGCAGGCTCAGCATAAGGCACACCGACTATCATCATACCGTGATGCAGTAGTGGTAACATCATTGTCAATAAGGTCGTTTCTTGGCCACCATGCATCGAACCGGTCGCTGTAAATACTGAAGCGGGTTTGTTTTGCAGATTACCAGCCAGCCATAGCGTAACAGTATTGTCCCAAAAGTATTTCATGGGCGCGGCCATATTACCAAAATGCGTCGGACTACCAA
>NZ_JBPYDC010000591.1:0-954 GCF_051847575.1 Psychrobacter sp. 1U2 | reverse complement strand
ATAACGGAGTTTTGCGTCTCATCAGCGATAATGCTAAAGGGTCGACCGCCAGTACTGGTGCCTGTCCCGCCTGAGCTGGACGCAGAAGCTGACACCGAGTTATTAGCTCCAGTTGAACTATTGCCATTTAATGTATCATTGCTATTATTGCCCAGCGTACTACCTGTACTGCTAGCACTATCTAGTGAGGCTGACTCTAAGGTCGATGTCGCCCCAGTACTATTAATAGACTGATTGGCAAGTAAGCCGCGTAACATCTCTGCGATATGACCAGCACTTGCATACTTTAAGCGAAAGACTCGTAAGCCACTTAAGCGACGTGACGGCGTGGTATCAAGCTGATTGACCATTTCTTGCACTTTAGCAATCATCTCAGGACTACCTTTGACCAGCAGTCTGTCACTAGAAGTATCAGCGATCACTTTGAGCTGATTGCCGCCTCCTTGTGCCTGTTCACCTGCACTTAAAACCAAAGCACTGATGAGATCCATCATACGCTCAGCATCTACATGGCGCAGTGGTATGACTTGTAAGCTATCATTGACATTGTTGTCCAAATCACGAATTAGGGTGGTTAACTGATTCAAACTATCAGCGCGATCAGATAATACCAGTGCATTGACACCAGGCACGGCAGCCGCATGAGCAGACTGCGGCATCAGTGGTCGAATAACGCCTAGTACTTCAGCGGCCTGCGTGTTGGTCAAATAAATAACGCGAGTTGCCAAGGCTTCACCCACGCTATCACCACGCAGATCAACTTCGACACCAGACTGCTTTGCGATATTATCAGGAACGAGCTTGATCGTTGTTCCTGAGTCGATCGCTGCAATACCATTGACCTGCATGACACTCAAAAATAGCTGATAAATCTCATCACGAGACAACGCCTTGTTAGAAATCACAGTGACGTTGCCATTGATACGCGGATCAAGGACAAAGTTTTGATCGGTA
>NZ_JBPYDC010000590.1:0-955 GCF_051847575.1 Psychrobacter sp. 1U2 | reverse complement strand
GACCATTTTACATCGTCAAAGACAAAAAACTCAGGCTCAGGACCAAAGTAAGCAGTGTCACCGATACCGGTAGATTTCAAATACTCTTCTGCACGGCGAGCGATAGAGCGTGGGTCGCGGTCGTAGCCTTGTAGCGTTGATGGCTCAATGATGTCACAGGTAACTACCACAGTAACGGCGTCGAAGAACGGGTCAACAAACGCAGTCTCTGGATCAGGGCGCAGTATCATATCTGAAGCTTCAATGCCTTTCCAGCCAGCGATAGACGAGCCATCAAACATTTTACCATCTTCCATCACCTCTTCATCAACGCTATGCGCCGGAAAGCTGATGTGTTGCTCTTTACCGCGGGTATCGGTAAAACGAAAATCAACCCACTTTGCACTAGACGATTTGATAAGATCCAGTAATTTATTGGACATGAATAGTCTCCCTTATGATGGTCATGTTGTTACGTTTATTGTTCAATTCTAAGATACGACATTTACTATTATATTTAAGTGTTGGCTTAGATTTATAATGGCAGTAATATTCAACCATTTGCTCTATCACTCATAAGCTCATACAATGCTAGCGCTATTTTAGCAGTATCTATTCAATAATGCTGAACAGTTATAACATCTTAAGTAGCTTATCCGCTAGATTTTAACCTTAAATTTACAATAATGAATGATAGGATATAAATTTATACCAGTACCAAGTTACAAATATAAGGGTGCAAAGCCTATGCCAAACTTATTTTGTAATGATAGTCTAAAATTATTTTTGGCTCTCAAACCGTGATATATGTAGGATAGATCTACAAATACCATATAAACAGTAAAAGCCATTTTTGATAGAACACCCTTACCATCTGCACAACAATGAGAAGAGACAGCGTAAATTACGCACCAAGTTAGTGCTTAAGCTCTCTTGTTGACGCAAAGTAGTGCGCAATAAATTTATTTTCATATGA
>NZ_JBPYDC010000589.1:0-956 GCF_051847575.1 Psychrobacter sp. 1U2 | reverse complement strand
CAATATGCAGAATCAAAACTTTATTTATCAGACGATTTTTTCAAGAAAAATAAACAGGAGGTTGAAGGATTTATAGGTAACCTTCCTATAAAAGACGTTAGAAGTCTATTGCTTTACATCCAAACAATTAACCCTGGAAACCTTGAGCAATCTAGTGAAATTATAGAAATGGTTAATCGGAAAATGAATGACTCTGACATGGTGCTTTATGGCATGGCAATGAGTAAATTAAACAATGCTTATATCAGTGTAATATACCCCGACGAGCCATCGCAAAATTAACAAATCATGACTCGCTTCGACACATAAAAGGCTATAAAGTTTTTTGTTCCAGACGATGCCTATAGAGCGATTGACTAACACTTAATAATTATATGCTCGGTAATATTTCAATAAGTTTTTGTCTTGCTTGCCTTTTCTCATTACTAAATGAACTAGGGTGGTGTATGCGATAACACTGAGCATCATACTCGGGTAGTTTAAAAGCCCATAAATCCTTTGAGTGGTAGCCTGCAATAGCTGTACGTTCTCTCAACTCCGAATTTGGGAAGTATCTACGTCTTGCTGCAATGCCCTGATTGCCTGTAGCGAATATGATGATATCGGGATTTAGCACCTCAATTTGAGCGACAATAATTTTTTTAGAAATAGTTTCTATCTCTTTTATCATGTCCTTATCTTTTATGTGATTGATATGCCCGCCCTTATAGTCAGAGGCATAGATGTTAGCCCATAAAACACCATTATCGCCACTTTTTTTCGCAACATCACGTACAAAATTAAAGAATGATTTACCACGAGTATCTTTTTTCTTTTCTTTTAGTTGGTCTCGTACGAATTCTTTACTCTTATCCATTGACCGCTTAATTCCATTTTTATCATATTGGAAGTCATTCCAACTCTTTAACCAACCCTTAGTTTCTCTACCAACAATTAGTATTTTATTAGGCGCTTTT